>NZ_JBVIGS010000002.1:0-221072 GCF_055570675.1 Streptomyces sp. NPDC031111 | reverse complement strand
GGAACGCTGCGACGCCGACCCCTCGCTCGCACTCCGCGCCCGACGCGCCGGGGCACCAGCCTCGTCGGGGCGCGCCTCCCCCGCCTGACTCGCGGAACCCTCCGCGGACGAGGGCTGAGCCGGGGACTCAGGCGCGGCCGACTGGCTCACCGAACCCTCGGACGCCGAGCGGGTACGGCGAGGGCCTCCGGCCCCCGGGGCGCCGGAACGCTGCGACGCCGACCCCTCGCTCGCACTCCGCGCCCGACGCGCCGGGGCACCAGCCTCGTCGGGGCGCGCCTCCCCCGCCTGACTCGCGGAGCCCTCCGCGGACGAGGGCTGGGCCGGGGACTCAGGCGCGGCCGACTGGCTCACCGAACCCTCGGACGCCGAGCGGCTGCGACGCGGCGGGGCCGAAGCATCGGGCGCGGCCGGCTGGCTTGTGGAGCCCTCTGCTGCCGTGCGGGTGCGGCGGGGGCGGTCCGTTGGCGCGCCTGGGGTCGGCCTGCCCGCGCCACGGGTCGGGCGGGCCGGGGCAGGGGGGAGCTGGCCCTTGAGGGGGCCCCACTCGTTCGGGTCGGGGACGCCGGGGGGCAGCATCTGACGGCGCTTGGGGCCCCCGTGCTCGGACTCGCCGGGTTCCTTGGCGCCGGGCCAGGCCTTGGCGACCCGGGACGCGAGGACGAAGTCCTTGCGCAGCGGATGGCCCTCGAAACCGTCCGGCAGCAGCAGGTGGTCCAGGCCGGGGTGGCCCGTGAAGTCGACGCCGAACATCTCGTGCGTCTCGCGTTCGTGCCACGCGGCGCCCGCGTAGACGTCCACGGCGGAGGGCAGCGTCGGGGCCTCGTGCGGCACCGTGGTGCGCAGCAGCAGGCGCCGTACCGGGGCCAGGGCCGCGACATGCGCCGTGACGCGGAACCCGGTGCCGGGTTCGTCGACCGCGCTCAGCCAGTCGAAGAAGGTGCAGCCGACGCGGTCCCGCGCGGCCTCCAGTGCGGAGATCCAGGAGGCGGGCGGTACGTCGACGGTCAGGACGCCGTACGACTCCTCCGCCGTGGCCTCCGTACCGAACAGTTCCTCGGCGTCGGCGGGGAGCCAGCCGACCGCGGTCATCGGCCCTCACCCTCACCGGACGAAGCGGTCGGCGCCGGCGGCTGGACCAGCCCGCTCCGCAGCGCCTCCGCCGACGGACGCCCCGCGCCGCCGCCGGACCCGTACCGCTCCCCCAGCGACTCCCGCGCGATCTTCTCCTGGAGTTTCAGGATCCCCTGGAGCAGCGCCTCGGGCCTGGGCGGGCAGCCGGGGACGTAGACGTCGACCGGGATGATCTGGTCGACGCCCTTGGTGACGGAGTAGGAGTCCCAGTACGGGCCGCCGCAGTTGCTGCACGCGCCGAAGGAGATGACGTACTTCGGCTCGGGCATCTGCTCGTAGAGGCGCTTCACCGCGGGCGCCATCTTGTCCGTGACCGTGCCGGAGACGACCATCAGGTCGGCCTGGCGCGGCCCCGGCGCGAAGGGGATGACGCCGAGGCGGATGAAGTCGTGGCGGGCCATCGACGCGGCGATGAACTCGATCGCGCAGCAGGCGAGGCCGAAGTTGAAGACCCACAGCGAGTAGCGGCGCCCCCAGTTGAGGACCACCTTCATCGGCTCGGGAGCCAGCCGGGCCAGCGCACCCAGCCTCTTGGGTTCCGGAAGCAGGACGGGCTCGGGGGCGGCAGGGTTCACGTCCATGTCAGGACGCCCTTCTTGTATGCGTACAGCAGTCCCACGGCGAGGAAGCCGAGGAAGATGAACATCTCCACGAGGGTGGTCGCGCCGTAGCCGTCGGCGGCGAAGACGGTCGCCCAGGGGAAGAGGAAGATCGAGTCGACGGCGAAGATCACGTAGAGGAAGGCGTAGACGTAGTAGCGGACCTGGGTGTGGGCCCAGCCCTCACCGACCGGGTCGACCCCGCACTCGTACGTCAGGAGCTTCTCGGGGGTGGGGACCACGGGCCGCAGCAGGCGGCCCGCCCCGAAGGCGACGGCGACGAACAGCAGGCCGACGACGGCGAGCAGTCCGACGACCGAGTAGGACTGGAAGTAGTCCGCCGCGACGACGGTCGTTTCCCGCACGTCCGCCCCTCACTCCCTTGATCGGCAACCTGGTCCGTGCCCGCGCCGAGCCCATGGTCCGGCACCTGGTCCGTGCCGGTGAACACCACGGTTCGACGATCTGTACGCACGGGAGTCTAGGCCCTGATAAATGCACCGTAAGCAGCCCGTCAAGGCTCGGCATGCGGGAGGTGGGGTTTTCCCCCGTGCGTCCTGGCGGTCCGCCTCATGGCGCGGGCCCCCCGGCTCCGGGCACGCTGGTACCCATGACCGAACCACTCCCGCATCCGGGCCCGTCCGTGACGGCCGTCCCGGTACCGGCGGACCAGGGCGACCGCCCGCCGCTGGCCCGCTTCGCGTACGACGCGCACACCTGGAAGGAGATCGCCCATCTCCTGGCGAACCTGCCGGCGTCGCTGGTCGGCTTCGTCTACACGGTGACCATGCTGTTCACCGGCGTCGGGCTGACCGTCACGGTGATCGGGTTCCCGCTGCTCGCGGCGGGGCTGGTGGGCGCGCGGGCGCTGGGCAGGAGCGAGCGGGCGCGGGCGAGGAAGCTGCTCGGGGTGCGGGTGGACGAGCCGAGCCGGCTGCCGTCGCGCCCTTCCGACGGGATGTGGCCGCGGCTGTGGATGGCGGTCAAGGACCCGGTGGGCTGGCGCACGGTCCTGTACGCGCTGATACGGCTGCCGTGGGGCATCCTCACCTTCGTCGTCATGCTCACCGGTCTGTTCGTGCTGTGGCCGGTGCTGCCGTTCGTCGCGCGGGCTCTGGCCAACGCCGACCGTGCGATGGTGCGCGGGCTGCTGTCGCCCTCCGACGAACTGGAACGGCGCATCGCCGAGCTGGAGTCCGACCGGGGCGTGGTGGTCGACACGGCGGCGGCGGACCTGCGGCGCATCGAGCGGGATCTGCACGACGGTGCGCAGGCCCGGCTGGTCAATCTGGCGATGGGGCTGGGCCTGGCCAAGGAGAAGCTGCTGGAGGACCCCGACGCCGCGGCGTCGATGGTCGAGGAGGCGCACGGCGAGGTGAAGCTGGCGCTCCAGGAGCTGAGGGATCTTGCGCGGGGCATCCATCCCGCGGTCCTGACCGACCGGGGTCTGGACGCCGCGCTGTCCTCGGTCGCCTCGCGCTGCACGGTGCCGGTGAAGGTGACGGTCGACCTGGACGAGCGGCCGGCCCCCGCCATCGAGGGCATCGCCTACTTCACCGTCTCGGAGCTGCTCCAGAACGTCAGCAAGCACAGCGGGGCCCGGTCGGCCGCGGTGGACGTGTGGCGGTCGGAGAGCCGCCTGTTCATGCAGGTGTGGGACGACGGGCGCGGGGGCGCCAGCCTGGACGGCGGGACGGGCATGCGGGGTCTCGCCGACCGGCTGGGCGCGGTGGACGGGCTGTTCGTCGTGGAGTCGCCGGAGGGCGGCCCGACGACGGTGACGGCGGAGCTGCCGTGGCGGGACCGTTCCGGTGAGCCGGCCGACGGCACGCGCGGGACCAAGAAGGCGGCCGTCCGGGGGCGGGGGTAGGGAAAACCCCCCGTCCAAGACTGCGACGGACTCCATGGTCCGCCGACCTGCGGCGGAGCAGTCTGGAGCTACGACAGCACAGCCGCCGGACGAGGAGAGGGACGACGCCGATGGCCACGGAGTACGGACAGGACTACGGGCTTTCCGCGGGCCCCGCACATCCCGGGCACCCCGGGGAACGGCGGTACCGGCTGCCGGCCGCGCTGCGGGCGCCGGTCGAGGGACGCACCTGGCGGGAGCTGGGATACGTACTGCTGAGCCTGCCGATCAGCATTCTGCTGTTCACGTACGCGGTCACGATGGTGTCGCTGGGGGCGGGCCTGCTGGTGACGTTCCTCGGTGTCCCGGTGCTCGCGGCGGCGCTCGTCGGCTGCCGCGGGTTCGGCGCGGTGGAGCGGGCGCGGGCGCGGGGGCTGCTGGGTCTGGAGGTGGCCGAGCCGGAGCCGCTGCGGATGAAGCGGCAGGGGTTCATGGCGTGGATCGGGGCCGTGCTCAAGAGCGGCGCCTCGTGGCGTGCCCTGCTGTACGCGGTGCTGCACCTGCCGTGGGCGGTGCTCTCCTTCACCGTCACCGTGACCTTCTGGTCGGTGGGCTGGTCGCTGCTGACGTATCCGCTGTGGTTCTGGGTCTTCCCGATGTACGGCGGGCAGGACGGCATACAGCTGTACGGCGACGAGACCCACCGGATCTATCTGGACAACCCGTTCGAGATCACGGTGACCGCGCTGATCGGTCTGCTGTTCACGCTCGCCACGCCGTGGATCGTGCGGGCGCTGACGATGGTGGACCGGGTGATGGTGCACGGGCTGCTCGGGCCGTCCCGGCTGGCCACGCGGGTGGTGGAGCTGGAGTCGGACCGCGGGGTCGTGGTGGACACGGCGGCGGCGGACCTGCGGCGCATCGAGCGGGATCTGCACGACGGGGCGCAGGCCCGGCTGGTGGCCCTGGCGATGGATCTGGGACTGGCGAAGGAGAAGCTGCGGGAGGACCCGCGGGTCGCGGCGCGGATGGTGGACGAGGCGCACGGCGAGGTGAAGACGGCGTTGCAGGAGTTGCGGGACCTGGCCCGCGGCATCCATCCGGCGGTGCTGACCGACCGGGGCCTGGACGCGGCCCTGTCGGCGGTGGCCTCCCGGTGCACGGTCCCGGTGCAGGTGGAGGTGGACCTGACGGAGCGCCCGGCGCCGGCCATCGAGGGCATCGCCTACTTCACGGTCTCGGAGCTGCTCCAGAACATCAGCAAGCACAGCGGGGCGAGCTGGGCGGCCGTGGAGGTGTGGCGGACGGAGAACCGGCTGATGCTCCAGGTCGTGGACAACGGCGTCGGCGGCGCCGATGTGTCGCAGGGCTCCGGGCTGGCCGGTCTGGCGGAGCGGCTGGACGCGGTGGACGGGATCCTGGTGGTGGACTCCCCCGCGGGCGGCCCGACCCGGATAACCGCCGAGCTGCCGTGGCGGGCGGAGCGAACCAGGTGACGGCGGACCAGGTGACAGCGGACTGAGACCGGAGGAACCGGCGGAACCGGCGGCGGGTGCGGGCCATGGGCTCGCACCCGCCGCGTCGACGACATCCCCCAGCTCCCCGACACCCGCCAATCGCGGTGCCCCGCCGCATCCCCGACCGGATGCTGGAATGCTGGACCTCTCGACCGGGCCCGCCACGGGGGCGGGTGCGGATCGGGGGCATGGGGGCCGAGGAACGTGGAGGACAGGGTGCGGGTGGTCATCGCCGAGGATTCCGTGCTGCTGCGGGAGGGACTGACCCGGCTGCTGACCGACCGGGGGCACGAGGTCGTGGCCGGTGTCGGCGACGGTGACGCGCTGATCAAGACCATCACCGAGCTGGACGGGGAGAACCAGCTCCCGGACGTGGTGGTGGCGGACGTACGGATGCCGCCGACGCACACGGACGAGGGCGTGCGGGCCGCGGTGCAGCTGCGCAAGTCGCATCCGGGCGTCGGGGTGCTGGTGCTGTCGCAGTACGTGGAGGAGCGCTACGCCACGGAGCTGCTCGCCGGTTCCAGCCGGGGCGTCGGCTATCTGCTCAAGGACCGCGTGGCCGAGGTGCGCGAGTTCGTGGACGCGGTGGTGCGGGTGGCCCGGGGCGGTACGGCCCTGGACCCGGAGGTGGTCGCGCAGCTGCTGGGCCGCAGCCGCAAGCAGGACGTGCTCGCGGGGCTCACCCCGCGCGAGCGGGAGGTCCTGGGGCTGATGGCCGAGGGGCGGACGAACTCGGCGATCGCCCGGCAGCTCGTGGTCAGCGACGGGGCCGTGGAGAAGCACGTCAGCAACATTTTCCTGAAGCTGGGGCTGTCCCCGAGCGACGGCGATCACCGGCGGGTCCTGGCGGTTCTCACCTATCTCAACTCCTGAGCACTCCTGAGCGGTACGTCTCAAAGTCGTGTCCAACATGCGAATGACCCAAGGAAGGCGACCCTTACGGACGTAGGGTTTATGCGGGGAAGGCCTGCGGGAAGGCCGTCCCGGACAGCCGCCTCGAGGAGGTCCAGTTCAGTGACCAGCCAGGTCAGCAGCCCAGCGGAGCCGGAGCAGACCGACGGAGCAGTAGTGGGGGAGCAGCGTAAAGCGGCGGGGACGAAGGACGTCCGCCGGCTCGACCGAGTGATCATCAGGTTCGCGGGGGACTCGGGTGACGGTATGCAGCTCACCGGCGACCGTTTCACCTCGGAGACCGCGTCCTTCGGCAACGACCTCTCCACCCTGCCGAACTTCCCGGCCGAGATCCGCGCACCCGCCGGCACCCTGCCCGGCGTCTCCAGCTTCCAGCTCCACTTCGCCGACCACGACATCCTCACCCCCGGCGACGCACCCAACGTCCTGGTCGCCATGAACCCCGCCGCCCTCAAAGCCAACATCGGCGACCTGCCGCGCGGCGCGGAGATCATCGTCAACACGGACGAGTTCACCAAGCGGGCGATGCAGAAGGTCGGCTACGCGACCTCGCCGCTGGAGGACGGCTCGCTGGAGGCCTACCACCTCCACCCCGTCCCGCTGACCACGCTGACCGTCGAGGCGCTCAAGGAGTTCGACCTCACCCGCAAGGAGGCCGAACGCAGCAAGAACATGTTCGCCCTCGGCCTGCTGTCATGGATGTACCACCGGCCCACCGAGGGCACGGAGAAGTTCCTGAAGTCGAAGTTCGCCCGGAAGCCCGACATCGCCGCCGCCAACATCGCCGCGTTCCGGGCGGGCTGGAACTTCGGCGAGACCACCGAGGACTTCGCCGTCTCCTACGAGGTGGCTCCGGCGGCGACGGCGTTCCCGCCGGGGGTGTACCGCAACATCTCCGGCAACCTCGCCCTGTCCTACGGGCTGGTCGCCGCGTCCCGCCAGGCGGACCTGCCGCTGTACCTGGGCTCGTACCCGATCACCCCGGCCTCCGACATCCTCCACGAACTCAGCAAGCACAAGAACTTCGGCGTACGCACCTTCCAGGCCGAGGACGAGATCGCCGGCATCGGCGCGGCGCTGGGTGCCGCCTTCGGCGGCTCCCTCGCGGTGACCACGACGAGCGGCCCCGGTGTGGCGCTGAAGTCGGAGACGATCGGGCTGGCGGTGTCGCTGGAGCTGCCGCTGCTGGTCGTGGACATCCAGCGCGGCGGCCCCTCCACCGGCCTGCCCACCAAGACCGAACAGGCCGACCTGCTCCAGGCCATGTACGGCCGCAACGGTGAGGCCCCCGTCCCGGTCGTCGCACCCCGCACCCCGGCCGACTGCTTCGACGCCGCCCTGGAAGCCGCCCGCATCGCCCTGACCTACCGCACCCCGGTCTTCCTCCTCTCCGACGGCTACCTCGCCAACGGCAGCGAACCCTGGCGGATCCCGGAACCGGAGGAACTGCCGGACCTGCGCGTGCAGTTCGCCCAGGGCCCCAACCACACCCTCGACGACGGCACCGAGGTGTTCTGGCCCTACCAGCGCGACCCGCAGACCCTGGCCCGCCCCTGGGCCATCCCCGGCACCCCCGGCCTGGAGCACCGCATCGGCGGCATCGAGAAACAGGACGGCACCGGCAACATCTCCTACGACCCCGCCAACCACGACTTCATGGTCCGCACCCGCCAGGCCAAGATCGACGGCATCGACGTCCCGGACATCGAGGTCGACGATCCGGACGGGGCGAAGGCCCTGGTGCTGGGCTGGGGCTCGACGTACGGCCCGATCACCGCCGCCGTGCGCCGCATCCGCAAGGAGGGCGGCCGGATCGCGCAGGCCCATCTGCGCCACCTCAACCCCTTCCCACAGAACCTCGGCACGGTTCTCAAGACGTACGACACGGTGGTGATCCCCGAGATGAACCTCGGGCAGCTCGCCACCCTCATCCGGGCGAAGTACCTGGTCGACGCGCGCTCGTACAACCAGGTCAACGGCATGCCGTTCAAGGCGGAACAGCTCGCCACGGCGCTGAAGGAGGCCATCGATGGCTGACACCAACCCCCTTCTCCAGCTGGTGCCCAAGGCCGAGGGCCGGCAGTCCATGAAGGACTTCAAGTCGGACCAGGAAGTGCGCTGGTGCCCCGGCTGCGGTGACTACGCCGTCCTGGCCGCCGTCCAGGGCTTCATGCCCGAACTCGGCCTGGCCAAGGAGAACATCGTCTTCGTCTCCGGCATCGGCTGCTCCTCCCGCTTCCCGTACTACATGAACACCTACGGAATGCACTCCATCCACGGCCGCGCCCCCGCCATCGCCACCGGACTCGCCACCTCCCGCCGCGACCTCAGCGTCTGGGTCGTCACCGGCGACGGCGACGCCCTCTCCATCGGCGGCAACCACCTCATCCACGCCCTCCGCCGCAACGTCAACCTCAAGATCCTGCTGTTCAACAACCGCATCTACGGCCTCACCAAGGGCCAGTACAGCCCGACCTCCGAGGTCGGCAAGATCACCAAGTCCACGCCGATGGGCTCCCTCGACGCACCCTTCAACCCGGTGTCACTCGCGATCGGCGCCGAGGCCTCGTTCGTGGCGCGGACGGTGGACTCCGACCGCAAGCACCTCACCGAGGTGCTGCGCCAGGCCGCCGACCACCCCGGCACCGCACTCGTGGAGATCTACCAGAACTGCAACATCTTCAACGACGGCGCCTTCGAAGTCCTCAAGGACCGCCAGCAGGCCGAGGAGGCGGTGATCCGCCTGGAACACGGCCGGCCGATCCGCTTCGGCACCGACGGCTCCAAGGGCGTCGTCCGCGACCGGGCCACCGGCGACCTCAAAATCGTCACCGTCACGGACGACAACGAAGCCGACGTCCTCATCCACGACGCCCACGCCGCCTCCCCGACCACCGCGTTCGCGCTGTCCCGGCTCGCCGACCCGGACACCCTCCACAACACCCCGATCGGCGTCTTCCGCAACACCGAACGACCCGTCTACGACACCCTCATGGCCGACCAGCTCGACACCGCCATCGAGCAGCACGGCAAGGGCGACCTCGCCGCGCTGCTCGCCGGTGGCGACACCTGGACCGTCGTCGGCTGAACCCGCCGCAGGCCGTACGAGGCCCGGATGCCCTACGGCGTCCGGGCCTCGTCGTACGCCTGGCGGGCCGCGCGTACGTCGGCCATGCGCTTCTCGGTCCACAGGGCCAGGTCGCGCACCTGCTCGGCCGCCTCGCGGCCCAGTTCGGTGAGGGAGTAGTCGACGCGGGGCGGGATGACCGGCTTGGCGTCGCGGTGGACCATGCCGTCGCGTTCCAGGGTCTGGAGGGTCTGGGTGAGCATCTTCTCGCTGACCCTGCCGATCGCCCGGCGCAGTTCGCTGAAGCGGTGGGGGCGCTCCAGCAGCTGGACCAGCACGAGTACGCCCCAGCGGCTGGTCACGTGCTCCAGCACCAGACGGTGCGGGCACAGCGCCTCGCCGTCGTTCAGCCGATCACTCACACTTACTGCCATGCCAGTACCTTACTTCAAAGTGGGTACTTTCCCATAGTTAGCGCAGCTCCTAGGGTTAGTGGCGTACGCACCCCACAAGGAGTTCTGAATCATGAGCATCGTCGTCACCGGAGCCACCGGAAAGCTCGGCCGTCACGTCGTGGAACAGTTGCTGGAGAGGGTTCCGGCCGAGCAGGTCACCGCCGTCGTCCGCAGTGCGGAGAAGGCGGCGGACCTCGCCGGGCGCGGGGTGCGGATCGCGGTCGCCGACTACAACGCCCCCGAGACCTTCGACGGACTGTTCGCGGCCGGCGACAAGGTCCTGCTGATCTCGGGCAACGAGTTCGACAAGGGCAGGGTGGGACAGCACCGGGTCGTCATCGACGCCGCCAAGGCCGCCGGTGTCGCCCTGCTCGCCTACACCAGCGCCCCCGGCTCCCTGACCGCCGCGCTCGCCGACGACCACCGGGGCACGGAAGAGGCGCTGCTGGGCTCGGGGGTGCCGTACGCGCTGCTGCGCAACGGCTGGTACCACGAGAACTACACCGAGAACCTCGCCCCGGTGCTCGCGCACGACGCGGTCGTCGCCGCCGCCGGCGAGGGCCGGATCTCCACCGCCTCGCGGGCCGACTACGCGGCCGCCGCCGTAGCCGTACTGACCGGTGAGGGGCACGAGAACAAGACGTACGAGCTGGGCGGCGACGAGGCGTGGAGCTTCGCCGAGTACGCGGCCGAGCTGAGCCGGCAGACCGGCAGGGAGATCACCTACAACGCGGTCACGCCCGAGGCGCTCACCGGCATCCTGGTCGGCGCCGGACTGCCCGAGCCGTTGGCTGCCGTCCTCGCGGGCGTGGACGTCTCGATCGAGAAGGGTGAGCTCGTCGTCGACAGCGGCGATCTGTCCCGGCTGGCCGGCCGTCCGACCACCCCGCTCGCCGAGGCCGTCGCCGCCGCGCTCAAGGACTGATCCCAGGCCTGTCGGGCCCCCGTCTCCGCACGTCATGACCGTATGCCGGTACGGGCATGACATGCGGGGGTGTCCGGCGTTACCGTCGTCCGGCGAGGCTCGCGCACGCGTTCGGCGAGCCCCGTGGGAGACAGGGCACGCGTCAGGCACGAAGGAGGGCCCGTGACCGGGAAGTCGGCGGCCGCAGAGCGGCGCATGGGACTGCTGAACGGCTTCGCGGCGTACGGGATGTGGGGGCTCGTTCCGCTGTTCTGGCCGCTGCTCAAGCCCGCCGGGGCCGTGGAGATCCTGGCCCACCGGATGGTCTGGTCCCTGTTCTTCGTGGCCGCCGCCCTGCTCGTCATACGCCGCTGGGCCTGGCTCGGCGAGTTGCTGCGGCAGCCGCGCAGGCTGGCGCTGATCACCGTCGCGGCGGCGGTCATCACGGTCAACTGGGGCGTCTACATCTGGTCCGTGAACTCCGGGCACGTCGTCGAGGCCTCCCTCGGCTACTTCATCAACCCGCTGGTCACGATCGCGATGGGCGTGCTGCTGCTGAAGGAGCGCCTGCGGCCCGTGCAGTGGGCGGCGGTCGGGGTCGGTGCCGCGGCGGTGCTCGTCCTCACCATCGGCTACGGCCGGCCGCCGTGGATCTCCCTCGTGCTCGCCTTCTCCTTCGCCACGTACGGGCTGGTGAAGAAGAAGGTCAACCTCGGCGGCATCGAGTCGCTGGCGGCCGAGACCGCGATCCAGTTCCTGCCCGCGCTCGGCTATCTGCTGTGGCTGGGTGCCCAGGGCGATGCCACCTTCGGCAGCGAGGGCGCCGGGCACGCGGCGCTGCTCGCCGCGACCGGCATCGTGACCGCGCTGCCCCTGGTCTGCTTCGGCGCCGCCGCCATCCGCGTGCCGCTGTCGACGCTCGGTCTGCTCCAGTACCTGGCGCCGGTCTTCCAGTTCCTGCTCGGCATCCTGTACTTCAAGGAGGCCATGCCGCCCGAGCGCTGGGCCGGTTTCGCGCTGGTGTGGCTGGCGCTCACCCTCCTCACCTGGGACGCGCTGCGCACCGCCCACCGGACCGCTCGTGAGCTCGCCGGCCGGAAGGGCGCGCCGAGGACCACCGCCCCTGCGCCGAGCGCCGGGAACGTGCCCGCCGAGGCCGAGAAGGACGCGCTGGAGGCCCGGCCGTAGCAGCCGCCGGGCACTGTCGGTGGGACGCCCTATAACTGGTCCTATGACGCAGACACCGACACCCGCCACCCCCGTGCACTGGAAGGTCGTCATCGACGCGGGCGACCCGCACGCGCAGGCGGACTTCTGGGCCGCCGCCCTCCGCTACGAGGTCGAGGACAACAGCGTGCTCATCGAGAAGCTGCTCGGCGCGGGTGCCGTGCCGGCCGAGCTCACCGTCGAGTCGCACGGCCGCCGGGCCTGGCGTGACCTGGCGGCGGTACGGCACCCCGACGACCCCTACGAGGAGGAGAGCGGCACCGGCCGTGGGCGGCGGCTGCTGTTCCAGCGCGTACCGGAGGCGAAGACGGTCAAGAACCGGCTCCATCTCGATCTGCACCCGGGCGCGGGTCGCCGCGAGGAGGAACTCGCCCGGCTGGAGGGGCTCGGTGCGCGCGTGCTGCGACGGGTGGAGGAGCCTTCCGGGGGCTGGCTGGTGATGACGGACCCGGAAGGCAATGAGTTCTGCCTGCACTAGCGGGTTGCCTACGGCTGCTGGGCGCGGGCGCGCTCCGTCAGCCGGCCCATGCGGGCGCGGGCCGACTCCAGTTCCTCGATCTCGTCGGCGGCCGGGCCCTCCTCGGTGGTGAGCTCGGTCCACAGGGCGATCAGCTCGTGCCCGAGCTCCAGTCCGAGCAGCGGTTCGCGCACCGCCCGCCAGGCGGTGGCCGCGCTGCGGACGTTGCCGTAGGCGGCCTCCGCGTCCCCCGCGCGGCGGCAGATCACGGCCAGGTCGAGGGAGATCCGGTAGGCGCGCAGCGGTTCACCGGCCAGATAGGCGATGTACGCGGCGAGCTCGCGCAGCCGCAGCACCTCCGGGTGCTCCGGCCCCAGGGTTCCGGTCGCCTCCGCCACGGTCTCCTCGGCCAGCCGGGCCGCCGCGTCGATCCTGCCGGCCCGGACGGCGTCGTTGACCCGGGCCATGGGTTCGGCGAGGTGGTTCTCGCCGCCCGCGAGGAGGGGCTCGTCACCGAGCACCGCCTCGGCCACGGCGTCGAAACCGCGGGGCGGGGTGGGCTTGGGGTCGGGGTCGAGTACCGGCTCGGGTTCGGGGGACGGCGCGGGCTCCGGGGTCCGGGGCCGGTCGGGCCCGGGCTCGGGGTGCGGCCTGGCGTCCATGGGCGGGGGCGGACCGAACTCCCCCGTCGGCGGTGCGACCGTGCCGGGCGGCGTGGCCCCCGCCGACCCGGGCAGGGGGCGCGGCTCGAACGGCGGTACGGCGTCCCGGGGGGCCGCCGACTCGGGGACGGGCCGGAGTTTGAAGGTGGGGGCGGAGTCCCGTACGGGTGCGGGCTCCGGTGTCTCCTCCGCCACCGGTTCCGGCACGGGGCGCAGAACGTGCGTCGGCCGGTCGGAGCCGGAGTCCCGCGCCGGCTCCCGGTCCCGCGCCGGGCCCATCAGGACCGGCTGGGCCGTGAAGTGGCTGGAGCCGTCCGGGTCGACCTGGAGCGGGACGACGTAGCCGATGCGTTCGTCGTGCACGGTGGCGAGGACGGCGTGACCCGAGGCGATGGCGATGCGGTGGAGGCGGTTGAGCACCGCCTGCTGGATCTCCTCGCCCGGCCCCGCGATCACCGTCACCCCGCCGACCGACGCCCCGCCCGTGCCCGTCCCGGCGACGGGGACATGGACGTCGATCGGCGCTGCCGCAAGGTTCGCCGCATGTGCGGCCTGCTGCTGTTCCCGCTTCTTCTCGCGGCTGAGTCGAGACATCGTCCCCTCATTCGGGTCGTACACCTACCGTCGAGTCTGTCCGCTCGCTCGCGCTTCTCACGTCACCGCGTTGTCACAGGCTCGTCCCAACGGCCGTCCGCACCGGTTCACCGCACGTCGGACGGCATGAAAGATCGAGGTGGTGAGCAGGAGAGGGACATGCGACAGGGACCGGAGATCTGGATCCGAGGGCCGGTGGCGGTACCGGAGGCGGCCCCGCCGGAGCCCGCCCACGCCCGGGCGGCCGCCCGGCGCTTCTCCTGGGTCGGCCTGCACGGCGGTGCGGGCGTCTCGACGCTCGCCACCGTCTACGGCGGTGTCGACAGCGGCCGTGCCTGGCCCGGCCCGGCCGAACCGCGGTCGGTGCTGCTCGTCGCCCGGACCCATGCGGCCGGGCTGGACGCCGTGGTCCCGGCCGTGGACACCTTCCGGCGCGGCGACGCCCCTCAGGGGCTGGATCTGGACGCCGTCGTCCTGGTGGCGGACGCGCCGGGGCGGCTGCCGCGTCCGCTCACCCACCGCATCCGGCTCATCGAGTCGATGATCGACGTGTACCGCGTGCCCTGGGTGAACGAGTGGCGCCTGGGTGACCTGAGCGGCCGGCCGCCCCGCGAGACGGAGTCCCTGGCCCGCCTGACGGGCGTGACGCGCTGAGCGTCGGTGACGCGTCCGCCTCGGCCGAGGAGATCGCCTCCGCCGTGCGCGGGGGACGGCTGCGGGCCGTGGACGTGGTCGCGGAGGCGCTGGAGCGGATCGAGCGGGCCGATCCGGTGCTGTGCGCGTTCCTCGAGTGTGGGAGGAGGAGGCGGCGCGGCGGGCCGCCGAGGTGGACGCGCGGGTCGCCGCCGGTGAGCGTCTGCCGCTGGCCGGGGTGCCGGTCGCGGTCAAGGGGCGGCACGGACTGCGTGCGGCGCGGGCGCTGCTCTCGGCCGGCTGTGTCGCCGTGGGCGCCACCTCGGTGCCCGGCCCGGGGACGCCCTGGCAGACCTGGGGGCTCGGGGCGCACGGCCGTACCGTCAACCCGTGGCGGGCGGATCGTACGCCGGGCGGTTCCTCGGCCGGGTCGGCGGTGGCGGTGGCGGCCGGGCTGGTGCCGCTGGCGACGGGCAGCGACGGCGCCGGCTCGGTACGGATCCCGGCGGCGTGGTGCGGGGCCGTCGGGCTGAAGGTCACGGGCGGCCGTCTCCCCTCCGCCGACCGTACGGGACTCGCCGCGCCCGGAGTGCTCGGCCGTACGGTCCCGGACGCGGCGGCCTGGTGGCGGGTGGTGTCGGGGCGGACCGGCGGGATCGAGGCGCCCGCGCCCTCCCTTCCCGTCGCCGCCGTCTGGTCCCCCGATCTCGGTTTCGCCGACCCCGACCCGGAACCCGTGACACTGGCCCGGACGGCGGCCGAGCGGCTGGCCGACGCCGGTGTCGTACGGCTCGTCCGGCCCTCGGCTCCGCCCCGGCTCCTCGACCCCGCCCCGGCCTGGCTCGCCCTGCGCACACCGGGCGCCGACCCCGCCGACGCCCACCGCCTGCGGGCGGAGAACGACCGGCGCCTGGAGCTCCTCTTCTCCGGCGCCGAGCTGCTGCTCACCCCCACGGCCCCGACGGCCCCGCACGGTCACGAGGGCCCCGGTGACGTCTACTCCACGGCGCTCACCTGGGCGTTCAACGTCAGCGGGCACCCCGCCCTGAGCCTGCCGGCCGGGTTCGGCGGCGACGGCTGCCCGGCGGGGCTCCAGCTGGTGGCGCCGCACGGGCGGGAGGACCTGCTGCTCGCCGTGGCGCGGGAGGCGGAGCGGCGCGGGGGCATCGACTGAGCACCCTTGGCGATTTGCTTGCATGCGCATATGATGCACAGGCGTGTAATTGATGTACGCCGACCATTCTGAGGGATGACCATGGCTCGCCGTTTCCTCTTCGTCCTGGGCAGTGCCCGCCCCGACGGCAACACCGAACTGCTGGCCCGCCGCGCCGCCGAACAGCTGTCCCCGGACGTGGAGCAGCAGTGGATCGACCTCACGGCCCACCCGCTCCCCGACTTCGAGGACCTGCGCCACGACAGCGACCACGTCCGCCCCACCGAGGGCACTGTCGCCCTGCTGCTGGACGCCACCCTCGCGGCGACGGACATCGTGATCGCCTCGCCGCTGTACTGGTACTCGGTGTCCGCGCAGACCAAGCGCTACCTGGATCACTGGTCGGGCTGGCTGCGCACCCCCGGCCTGGACTTCAAGGCGACCATGGCGGGACGCACCCTCTGGGGCGTCACCGCGCTCGCGCACGAGGAGCCGGAGGTCGCCGACCCGCTGGTCGGCACGCTGAACAACTCGGCCGCGTACATGGGG
Source organism: Streptomyces sp. NPDC031111 (assembly GCF_055570675.1). Classification (NCBI taxonomy): domain Bacteria; kingdom Bacillati; phylum Actinomycetota; class Actinomycetes; order Kitasatosporales; family Streptomycetaceae; genus Streptomyces; species Streptomyces sp. NPDC031111. The sequence goes on along the minus strand of NZ_JBVIGS010000002.1, from coordinate 205,357 downwards.
ATGCGCTTCGGCGGAGTGCTGCTGGGCAACGGCAGCAAGCCGGGTGACGTGCGGAAGGACGCGGAGGCGCTGGCGCGGGCGAAGACGTTCTTCGCGCGGGAGGCACCCCTGGCCCGCTTCCCGTACGAGGCCGCCTGACCCCCGCCCCGGCTCACCAGCCGAGCTGCGCCTCGCCCAGAACCTCGCTGCCGATGTGGGCGGCGAGCTTCCGAGCACGCTCGAGATCGCCGTGCTTGGTCACATGGACGAAGACGGTGTGGTCCTCGGTCCAGTCGCCGTACTGCGCCTGGTCGCCGTGGAACATGACCTGGACCCCGTCGTACTTCGGATACCCGTACGAGTTCGTCTCCGGGTCGTCCGGCCAGCGGCCGTTCCACTCGATGGCCGCCATGCCCTCCCCCAGAGCGGCCAGGAACCGTTCCTCGACGTCCCCGCGTTCGACGTCCTCCAGGAACTCCAGCGGCAGATGCGGCTGGAGTCCGTCGTCGTCCAGTTGCGTCACGTCGAGGTCGAAGAAGAGGAAGTCGCCGGTCGCCGGATCGGTGCGGGTGTCCACGTAGTCGAACTGTGCCCCGGGGACGTTCTCCGCCATCCTCCGCGCCTCCGCGGGCGTCCGGGTCTCGGCGAACAGCCACACCTTGTCCTCGATGTGCTCCAGCAGCGCGCACAGCCGCTTGGCCTGCCGGTACGCCTCGGCCGCGTCGGTGGTTCGCAGGACGGGGTACGCCCGTGAGTTGCCCATGGACCGAACCGTCACACGTCCCGGCCCGCCCGTGCCAGCGCATTTCCTACGCGGTGATGTCCTTCGCCGTGAACCGCGCCCAGGCCGCCGAGCCGAACACCGTCGCGTACAGGGCCTGGAGGCCGAGGTTCTTCGTCAGGTCGTCCCAGTAGACCGGTTCGCGCATCAGGTCGGCGAAGGACAGCCAGTAATGGGAGAAGAGGTACGGATGGAGGGCGTGCAGCTGCGGGATCTGGTCGACGATCTGGACCGTGATCAACAGCCCGACCGTGGTCGCCATCGCCGCGATGCCGCTGTTGGTCAGCGTCGAGACGAACAGGCCGAGCGCCGCCACCCCGATCAGTGACACGGCGACGACCAGGGCGATGAGCAGGGCTCTGGCCAGGCCCTCGGAGAAGCTGATCCGGGTGCCGGAAATGGTCGTGAGATCGCCCAGCGGGAACAGCAGCGCCCCGGTGACCAGGGCCGAGACGGCGACCACGAGCGTGGCGACCAGACAGAAGGCCATGACCGTCGCGTACTTGGTGAGCAGCAGGCGGGTACGGCCGGCGGGCGCCACCAGGAGGTAGCGCAGGGTGCCGGCGTTCGCCTCGCCGGCGACGGCGTCGCCCGCGACCACCCCGATCGCCATCGGCAGGAAGAACGGCAGCGTGGCGGCGAGCGCGGTGAAGACCAGGAAGAGGCCGTTGTTGGTGACCTGCGAGATGAACGCCGGCCCGCCGCCCCCTCCTCCGCCACCACCCCCGGCCGACGAGCCGTCACCGGTCTCGATCCGCACGGCGATGCCGACCAGGACCGGCACGGCGGCCAGCACCCCGAGCAGGGCGAGGGTGCGCCAGCGCCGGAAGGTGGTGAGCAGCTCGCTGCGGAACAGACCGAGGGTCCACAGCGGACTCACCCCCGTCACCGTCTCAGCCCGCGACATCGAATCCCTCCCCGGTCAGCGCCACGAACGCGTCCTCCAGCGAGGCCCGTTCCACCCCGAAGCCGCGCACCCGGACCCCGGCGGTGACCAGTGCCGCGTTCACCTCGGCGAGGTCGCGCTCGGGCAGCTCGCCGGTCACCCGCTCCCCGTCCACCACGACATCGGCGACCCCCTGCTCCTTCAGCACCCTGGCCGCGTCCGCCGGGTCCGGTGTGGTCACCACCAGCCGGCCCCGGGCGCCCGCGGCCAGGTCGGCGACCGGGCCCTGGGTGATCAGCCGGCCCCGGGCCATCACGGCGGCGTGCGTGCACACCTGCTCGATCTCGTCGAGCAGGTGGGAGGAGAGGAAGACGGTCGTGCCGTCCGAGGCCAGCTCGCGGACGAGCGTGCGGATCTCCCGCATGCCCTGAGGGTCCAGCCCGTTGGTCGGCTCGTCCAGGACGAGCAGCCGGCGCGGCTGGAGCAGGGCGGCGGCGAGCCCGAGGCGCTGCTTCATGCCGAGGGAGTACGCCTTCGCCTTCTTGCCCGCGGCGGCCGTGAGGCCCACCCGGTCCAGGGCGGCGGAGACCCGGGCGCGCCGGGTGCGCGGGTCGGCGGTCGGGTCGGCGGCGTCGTAGCGGAGGAGGTTGTCACGGCCGGAGAGGAAGCCGTACAGGGCCGGGCCCTCGATGAGGGTGCCCACGTGGGGCAACACGGCGCGTGCGGAGCGCGGCATGGGGCGGCCCAGGACGTGCGCCGTGCCGGAGGTCGGCTCGATCAGGCCCATCAGCATGCGGATGGTGGTGGTCTTGCCCGAGCCGTTGGGACCGAGGAAGCCGAAGACGCTGCCCGCCGGGACGGTCAGGTGCAGACCGTCGACGGCGAGCTGTCCGCCGCGGTAGCGCTTGGTGAGCGCGCGGGTGATGATGACCCCCTCACCCGCGTGCGCCCCGTCCGGCTCGCTGGCGGACGCCTCGCCCATCGGCTCCCTCGTTCCCTGTCACGTCGTCACATCGTCACGTCGTAAGGCCCCGGGCTCTACTTCCCCGAGTTCGCCGCCTTCACGAGCGCGTCCTTGGTGACCGTGCCCGCGTAGACCTTGCCGTCCTCGGTGATCAGGGCGTTCACCAGGCGGGTGCTGAACACCGTGCCGGTGCCGAACTCGCCCTTGACCTGGTCGCCGAGGGAGCCGAGGAATCCGCCGAGGTCACCGCCGGCCCCGCCGGTGGGCAGGCCGCCCTCGGCGCCGGTGTCGAAGGTGGCGATGGAGTTCCAGCCCTCGCCGAGCATCTTCAGGCCGTCGAGTCCCTTGCCCAGGTCCTCCTCGGACTTCGGGGCCCGCTCCGGCCCGCCCGAGTGCTCCCGGCCGTGGTCGAGTTCGCCGTCCTCGGTCACCTTGGCGCCCTTGGGCGGGGTGAACTCGAACGTCGACGCGGCGGGCCGGTCGAAGCTCACCTGGGTGAAGCCGACGTCCACGACGGCGGCGCCGCCGCTCGCGGGGGTCAGCGTGAACTTCAGCGGCAGCCCCGTCCTGTGGTCGACCGCGATGCTGATCGCGCCGATCGTGGAGCCGGACTGCTTGGGCTTGACGACCAGCTTGTACGCGTCCCGGCCGGCCACCTGGGCGGTGCCGTCGACGGTGACGGACGTGGTGTCGTCGACCGACTTCAGCGCCTCCTCGGCGAAGTCGTCCGGGGTGGCCGGGGGCCGCTGCTCGCGGTCCTGGCCGGACTCGTCGACCGTGCCGTGGTAGACCTCGTTGGACGCGCTGTCGTAGCCCCAGACGTCCTTGCCGTTGTGGATCAGGCTGTACTCGGCGGCGTTCTCCAGGAGCGACAGCTTCTGCCGGTCCGGGCCGTCGGTCGCGACGCGCAGGGTGTGCGTGCCGGAGGCCAGTTCGGTGAGCTTGGCCGAGGGGTCGGCGGAGGAGCCGCCGTCCTCGCCGCGCTCCATGGCGCCGGAGGCGAGGCTGCTCTCCAGGCCGCCGAGGTTCGGCAGACCGAGGTCCGTGGTGATCTTCACGGTGCCGGACAGCTGCTCCACGTCCGACTTCGCGATCTTCTCCATCAGCTGCGCGGCGGTGATCTCCGGCAGGTCGGGGTCGCCCGAGTCGGCGATGGCGGGGACGAGCCCGATGGTCGCGGCCGCCACTCCCATCACCGTGACCGGGACGACGTACCGCGCGGCCCTGCGCCGCCCCGCGCGCGGCTCGTCGACCTCCCTCGCGGTCGTCATGTCGTCGGAATCGTACGGTGCCATGTGTGCCCTCCGTGGTCGGCGGCGGCTTCCGTCTCGTGTCCTCGCACCAGTCTCACCCTGAGCCGCCATTCTCACCCGAACCGGTGAGAAGTGGTGTTGTCCGTCGTTGTCCATCTGACCAAATCCGGCAGGCGGATTCGTCAGACCCCGGACGCAACTCCACGTACTGCTGCGGTATGACACGGGGGGCGGTTTCCTCCCCCGACCAGTAGGGGTCGGGGAGGAGTTCGGGCCGGCTCAGCCCGCGCGGTGCACCACCGCGTCGCACAGCTGCACCAGCGCGGCCTTCGCCTCGCACTCCCGCAGCGGGGCCAGTACCGCACGCGCCTCCTCGGCGTAGCGCACGGTGTCCCGGCGGGCCTGGTCCAGGGCCGGGTGGGCGCGCAGCAGCCGCAGCGCCTCGGCGTGCCGGGCGTCGTCGGTGAGGTCGGAGTCCAGCAGCTCGCACAGGGCGATGTCCTCGGCCAGTCCCAGCCGGGCCGCCCGCTCGCGCAGCCGCAGCACGGGCAGGGTGGCGATGCCCTCGCGCAGGTCGGTGCCGGGGGTCTTGCCGGACTCGTGGGAGTCGGAGGCGATGTCCAGGACGTCGTCGGCGAGCTGGAAGGCGACGCCGAGCCGCTCGCCGTACTGGGTGAGGACGTCCACGACCGTCTCGTCGGCGCCGGACATCATCGCGCCGAAGCGGCAGGAGACCGCGACCAGCGAGCCGGTCTTGCCGCCGAGCACGTCCAGGTAGTGGTCGACCGGGTCGCGGCCGTCCTGCGGTCCCGCGGTCTCCAGGATCTGACCGGTGACCAGCCGTTCGAACGCCTCGGCCTGGACCCGCACGGCCTCCGGTCCGAGGTCGGCCAGGATGTGCGAGGCCCGAGCGAAGAGGAAGTCGCCGGTGAGGACCGCGACGGAGTTGCCCCAGCGGGCGTTCGCGCTCGCGACTCCGCGCCGCACCTCGGCCTCGTCCATCACGTCGTCGTGGTACAGCGTGGCCAGGTGGGTCAGCTCCACGACCACGGCCGACGGCACGACACCGGGCGCGTAGGGGTCGCCGAACTGGGCGGCGAGCATCACGAGCAGCGGACGGAACCGCTTGCCGCCGGCCCGCACCAGGTGCTGGGCGGCGCCTGTGATGAAGGGCACCTCACTCTTGGTGGCCTCGAGCAGCCCCTCCTCGACAGCCGTCAATCCGGCCTGGACATCGGCTTCCAGAGCCTGGTCCCGCACGCTCAGCCCGAACGGCCCGACGACGGTCACGAGGGGTCTCCTGTCTGCTGGTGTCCACTGGTGATTACACGGTTTGTCGATAGGTCGCTGCCATCACTCAAGTCAGCGTATCCGGTCACGTTTCGATCACCGCCAGCGCCCAGGGTTACGGGCAGGGCGCTACGGGATCGAAAGGCGAGCGATTTTGATCGGTTGATAACAACGGACATTCCCTGACTTTCACGGACGTAGCGATCGACTCCTCGGCCCGGCCTCCGGCCCGCCGTCCGGACCGCTCCTCGCCGCGCGAACCATCCTGCCCGCCCCGACGTCCGATTTGCCGCAAATACCAAGCGAATTCCCCTTGGCGAGAAATGCGCTCGCGAGTGATCCCCAGTGAAGTGGGTCACGCGCACCCCGGTACCCGCACCACGGGCCTTCACTCCCCTTTCCCCCTTCCACAGAGTGGAGTTGACCCTTGGCACTCGCAAAGGATCAAGCGCCCAAAACACCCCAACTCAAGATCAAACGGCGTGATGCGTGACGGCCGCACTTGTTCCCGACATGTGCTCTCGCATACGTTCCCGGCCTGCCGGGTGGACGCCGAATCCTGCCGCCGCCCGCATCAACCACCGACGATCACTCATGACGGCAGGAGCGGGGGACCCAGGTAAGCCGCCGGGCCGGCCACGCGCCGGAACGGCTAGGGGTGAAGCCATGCCCGCAGGGGCACGGCCGGGCACTCTCCCGCCCGAACCCGACAGCTCACCTCGCAGGCGTAGGAGAGGAACCCAGACATGCCCACTTCCGGTCTGCACCGCCGCTTCGGCAACAGCCGCCTCGTCCGCTCCCTCGCCGTCGCCGGCACCGGCGTCGCCATGGTCGCCCTGCCGCTGGTCGGCGCCACCGGCGCCTCCGCGGCCACCACGGCCGACACGACGACCACCACGGCCGCCGCCACGACCGCCTACCCGGACAACCTCGACGGCTGGATCCGCGAGTCGCTGGACGTCATGGCGCAGCACGGCATCCCGGGCAGCTACGAGGGCATCCACCGCAACATCATGCGCGAGTCCTCCGGCAACCCGCTCGCCATCAACAACTGGGACTCCAACGCCGCCGCGGGCACCCCGTCGAAGGGCCTGCTCCAGGTCATCGACCCGACCTTCGCGGCCTACCACGTGCCCGGCACCGCCTTCGACCCGTACGACCCGGTCGCGAACATCACGGCGGCCTGCAACTACGCGGCCGACCGCTACGGCTCCATCGACAACGTCTTCGGCGCGTACTGAGCCACCCGCTGACGGCCCAGCACGGCCGTCTTGTCGAACAGTCGCTCGAGGACGACGGCCACGCCGTCGTCCTCGTTCGACGTGGTGACCTCGTCTGCCACCGCCTTCAGCTCGGGGTGCGCGTTGGCCATGGCGACGCCGTGGGCCGCCCAGTCGAACATGGGGATGTCGTTCGGCATGTCGCCGAAGGCGATCGTCCGCGCCGGGCTCAGCCCCAGGTGCTCGGCGGCCAGCGCCAGTCCCGTCGCCTTGGTCACCCCGCACGGCTGGAGCTCCACGGTGCCAGGACCCGACATGGTGACCGTGGCCAGCGAGCCCACCACCGACCGCGCCGCCGCCGCCAACGCGTCGTCGGACAGGTCCGGGTGGCGCAGCAGCACTTTGCTGATCGGCATGTCCCACAGCTCGGCCCGCCGCTCCACCCGTACGGCGGGCAGGGTCGGATGCGGCATCAGATAGCCGGGCTCGATCAGCGTCAGCCCGTCGACCCCGTCCTGGTCGACCGCGGCGTACACCTCCCCCACCTCGGCCTCGATCTTGCCGAGCGCGGTCTCCGCCAGTTCCCGGTCCAGCGTGACGGACCACAGCATCCGGTCCGCGCCGGCGTCGTACACCTGCGCACCCTGGCCGCACACCGCGAGCCCCGTGCAGCCGAGGTCGTCCAGGAGCGGACGCACCCTGGGGGCCGGTCGCCCCGTCACCACGAGGTGCCGGGCACCTGCCCGCTCCACCCGCGCGAGCGCGGCTAGGGACCGGTCGGACAGGGTGTCGTCGCCGCGCAGCAGCGTCCCGTCCAGGTCGGTGGCGATGAGTGAACAATCGGTGGGTGCGGCCATGATCAGAGAATACGGACAACACGACGGCGCGATTCACCGTGCATCACCGTGTACGGAACCGCTCGCTTTCCGTGCGCTTCCGCTTCCGTCATCGCCGGGTACGGACCGGTTCAGGACTCTTTCACCGTTTGGCAAGAACATGGTCCGCTATCTACCGTCCCCCCGCTCCGGGGCGGTACCTTCCAAGAGTCCAGGGGGGACTTGATCGGGGGGTCAGGTGAGCAGTGGACGCATGCGCGTGCTGAGGCCGGAGGAGCTCAGCGAGGGGGAACGGGAGCGCTGGCGGGAACTGCGCGCCGCGACGGACGCACCGCGCAACCCCTTCATGGAACCGGAGTTCACCGTCGCCGTGGGCCGGGTGCGTGCGCGGGCCCGGGTCGCGTCGCTGTACGAGGGCACGGAACCGGTGGGCTTCCTTCCGTACGAGCGGGGCGCGTGGGGGCAGGGCCGGGCGATCGGGCTCGGGGTGTCGGACTGCCAGGGCGCGGTCCTGGCTCCCGGTGTCGCCCTGGAGACCGGTGAACTGCTGCGCGGCTGCGCGGTGTCGAGCTTCGTCTTCGACAACCTGGAGGCCGACCAGGGGCTGCTGGTGCCGTACGCGGCGGAGGAGCACGCCACCTATGTCATCGACGTGGAGAAGGGCTACGAGACGTACGAGTCGGTGCTGCGCACCCAGTCGCCGAAGTTCCTGAAGACCACGCTGGCCAAGGAACGCAGGCTGGGCCGCCAGGCCGGGCCCGTGCGGTTCGTCTTCGACGAGCGCGACCCGGCCGCGCTGCGCGCGCTGATGGAGTGGAAGTCGGCGCAGTACCGCAGGACCGGGCGCCGCGACCGGTTCGCGCGGGAGTGGATCGCCCGGCTCGTGGGCCGGCTCGCCGAGACCCGGGCCCCGCAGTGCACGGGCACGCTGTCGGTCCTGTACGCCGGCGAACGCCCGGTCGCCGCGCACTTCGGGCTGCGTTCGGCGTCCGTGCTGGCCTGCTGGTTCCCGGCGTACGACCCGGAGTTCGCGAAGTACTCGCCGGGTCTCGTGCTGCATCTGCGGATGGCCGAGGCGGCGGCGGCCGAGGGCATCGGGATGCTCGACATGGGGCGCGGGGCGGCCGAGTACAAGGACTCGCTGAAGACCGGCGAACGCGCCGTGTACGAGGGGGCGGCCACCCGTCCGGGCGTGGGCGCCGCGCTGCACTGGCTGAGCCGCGAGCCCGCGCGCCGCGCGCAGGGCTTCGTCCGCGCCCGCCCGCGCCTCGCGTCGCTGGCGTCGCGGACCCTGAAGGGCGCGGCACGGCTGCGCCGGTCCTGAGGAGGGGGGAGGGACGGATGTCCCGGAGAACAGGCACGCAGGAGGAGATACGACGGTTCCTGGCCATCGGCGCGGTCCAGGTGGCCGACCTGGACCTGGCCGGTGACGAGGCCGTGCTGAGACCCGGCCCGGGAAGCCCGCCGGTGACGCACGGCGAGGTGTTCCTGCTGGTCAGACGGTCGGGCCGCCCGGTGGGGACACTGCTGACACACGTACCGGAGGGGCCGGACCCGCGGGCGGTGCTGACGGAGGCGGCCTCCGGAGTTCCGCGGGAGGCCGAGGGCGCGGGGGGCGCCGCGGAGCCGCCGTACGCCTCGGTCGTCGTGGCCACCCGGGAGCGCGCCGGGCAGCTCGCGCGGGCGCTGGACTCGCTGCTCGCGCAGGAGCATCCGCGGTTCGAGGTCGTCGTCGTCGACAACGCGCCCGTGACCGGCGAGACCCGTGAGCTGGTGGAGCGGAAGTACGGCGAGCGGGTGCGGTACGTGTGCGAGCCGGTGCCCGGACTCGCGACCGCGCACAACAAGGGGCTGGCCGAGTCGCGGGGCGAGGTCGTCGCGTTCACCGACGACGACGTGGTCGCCGATCCGCGCTGGCTCACCGAGCTGACCGCGCCGTTCGCCGCCGACCCCCGGCTCGGCTGCGCCACCGGACTGATCCTGCCCGCCCGGCTGCGCACTCCCGCCCAGGTCCTGCTGGAGAGCCACGGCGGCTTCGCGAAGGGCTTCACACCGACGACGTACGACCCCGGGGACCCGCCGCGCGACGAGCCGCTGTTCCCCTTCACCGCGGGCCGCTTCGGCTCCGGCGCGAACATGGCCTTCCGTACGGAGGTGCTGCGCGGCGTCGGCGGCTTCGACCCGGCCACGGGTGCCGGGACGGCCGCCCGGGGCGGCGACGACCTCTACGGATTCGTCCGCGTCCTCGCCCAAGGGCACCGGCTGCGCTACACGCCGTACGCGCTGGTGTGGCACCACCACCGGGAGACCTGGGCCGACCTGGAGACCCAGGCGTACGGCTACGGCGCCGGCCTCACCGCCTACCTCACCGCGATCCTGGTCAACCGCCCCGCGCTGCTGCCGGCGTTCCTCGCCCGGCTGCCGCGCGGTCTGGCCCACGCCCGCGCGCTGACCGAGGCGCGCGACTCGGACGGCGGCGGTGCGCCGGGCGGGCACGACACGCGCACGCATCCCTGGCCGCGCCGTCTGTCGCGGCTCCAGCGCAGGGGAATGCTGTACGGACCGCTCGGTTATCTGCGGGCGCGGCGGGCCCTGGCGGGCGCCGCCGGAAGGGGGACGAGATGAACCCGGCCGCCATACCCGTATTCCTCTACCACGCCGTGATGGACGATCCGCCGGACTGGATCGCCGAGTTCACCGTCACGCCGAAGGAGTTCGCGTCCCATCTCGACGCCGTCCTGGACAGCGGCCGCACGCCCGTCACCATCAGCACCCTCGCCGCGCATCTCGCCGGACGGGCGCCCCTGCCGCCCCGGCCGGTACTGCTCACCTTCGACGACGGCTTCGCCGACCTGCCCGGTCCCACCGCCGAGGCCCTGGCCGAGCACCTGCTGACGGCCACCGCGTATCTCACCACCGGCGCCATCTCCCCGGGCGGCCGCAGTCTGCTGCCGCCCGCCCCGATGATGAGCCTGGACCAGGTCGTGGAGCTGGAGCAGGCCGGTGTCGAGATCGGCAGTCACACGGTCACCCACGCCCAGCTCGACACGCTCACCGCCAAGCGGCTCCGTGCCGAACTGCTCGACTCCAAGGCCGTACTGGAGGACACCCTCGGCCACTCCGTGCCCCACCTCGCCTATCCGCACGGCTACAACAGCCCCCGGGTGCGCGCCATGGCCGCCGGGGCCGGGTACGAGACGGCGACCGCCGTACGGCACGCGCTCAGCTCGGACCGGGACGAGCGCTACCGCATCGCCCGCCTGATCGTCCGCCGCGGCCACACCGTCGCCGATGTCGAGGCGTGGCTGGCGGGTGACGGGGCGCGGATCGCCCCGTACCGGGACGGCCTGAGGACCGTCGGCTGGCGGTGGTACCGCCGGTCCCTCACCGTCCTGCGCGGCCGTCCGGCGTTCGCCGGCTGAGGCGAGTTCTGCGTTTTTGGTGTGAAAAACAGAGGTAATTCCTATACTCGTCGCGGGGGAGGGGAGTCTCGGCGTGCAACAACATGTGCCCGTACCGACCACTGAGAGCAGCGAGCTGCCCAGCCCCGAGCCGGCCGACGGCCCCGCGGATCCTGGACCGGCCACCGGCCGTCGCAGATCCTGGCCGGTCCCGAGCGGTCCGCCCGACGCCGGGCTGCTGACCCTGCTGCTCGCCGCCGGGCTGTGGTTCTACGCCCTGCCCCGCATCGGCTTCCGGGAGATGGGCGACTACGGACTGCTGGACCGCCTCCCGGCCGCCTACTACCTCTCGCTGGTGGTCCTCACCGCCGGCTTCGTCCTCAGCCTGCGGCGCGCGGGCACCGCGCCCTGGTGGCCGGCCGCGCACTGTGCCGCGCTGCTGTTCGCGCTCAAGGCGCCACCGGCGATGCTGTACGACGCCGTGCGCTACCCGTGGGCGTCCAAGCACGACGCCGTGGTCAACACACTGCTCGCCAACGGTGAACTGCGGCCGGGCGCGGCGCTGTCGGGCAACATGTCCGCCTACGACCAGTGGCCGGGCTTCTTCACCCTCGACGCCGGCCTGGTACGCGCCTTCGGCGTGGAGAGCGCCGCCACGTACGCCAACTGGGCACCGATCGTCCTCGGTCTGCTGATGATGCCGGTGCTCGTCCTCATCTACCGCACCTTCTGCCAGGACTGGCGGCTGGTGTGGACGGCCGTATGGATCTTCCAGCTCGCCAACTGGGTGGGCCAGGACTACTTCGCTCCCCAGGGGCTCGCGTACCTGCTGCATCTGTCGGTCATCGCGGTGGTGCTGCGGCACTTCGTGCGGCCCGGGTCGGCGGGGCGGCTGCGCGACCGCACGTACCTCGACCCGGCCGCCGCCGGCGTGCCGGCGCCCACGGGCCCCCGGCAGCGCGCGGTCTGCGTGGTGATCCTCGCCCCGCTGATCGCCGCCGTCAACGCCACGCACCAGCTCACCCCGGTGATGCTCTGCATCTGCCTGTTCGCGCTCTGCCTCACGCGCCGCTACCGCAATTACGGGCTGCTGGCCGTCGCCGTGCTGCTGATGCTCACCTGGGACCTGACCATGGGCCGGCCGCTGTTCGTCGAGACGCTGTCCACCCTCAAGGAGTCGATCGGGGAACTGACCCAGAACTCCCGCGCGGGATACGCGGGACAGCTGACCGGTCCCGGACCCGAACTCGCCGGAACCGCCAACGTGCTGATGGTGCTCGCGGTCGCCGCGCTCGCCGGGGTCGCCCTCCTGCTGCGGCGCCGGCTGGTCCGCAGCGCGCTGCCGCTGCTGCTGGTCTCCGCCGCCCCGGTCCCGCTCTTCGCCGTCAACGACTACGGCGGCGAAATGCTCTTCCGCGTCTACCTGTTCGGCCTGCCGGGTGCGGCGTTCTTCGCCGCCGCCGCGCTCGTGCCCGCCGCCGCGGGCACCCGCGGCCGGGCGGGGACGCTGCGGCGCCGAGCCGCGGCAGTCGCCCTGCCGGCCGTGCTGCTGGTGCTGCTGGCCGGCTTCCTGCCGTCGTACTACGGCAAGGAGAAGATGTACTACACACCGCCCGAGGAGACCGCGCTGGTCACCCGGGCCCTCGACAACGCCCCCGACGGCTCGCTGATCCTCGCCACCAGCGGTTCCTTCCCGCAGGCGCTGCACCGCTACGACCGGCTCGAGCACTGGTTCTTCGCCGAGCAGGAACTGCCCGAGAACGAGAGGATGCTGAAGGACCCGGCCCGCTACCTCGCCGACCGGATCCCGCCGGGAACCAGGACGTACGTCGTCCTCACCCGCACCCAGGACATCTACACCGCCGGCGAGGGCCTGCTGCCGGCCGGCGGCTTCGAGAAGCTGCGCACCGAACTCTCCGTCTCACCTCTCTTCCGGACCGTCGAAAGCCATTCCTACGGCGTCGTCCTGGAGTACCGCCCGGCCGCCCGAGGATCGACCACAAGGTGATCGAAGTGACGTTGAAGGCCAGTCAGTTCCGTCAGGTCAACCCATGAGCCGCACCGACTCCGCCCACTCGACCGACGCCACGGCCTCCAAGGGCCTCAGTGGCATCCGGGTCACCGCGACGCACGTCAGAGTCCTCATCGGCGCCTCGGGCTGGCTCGCGCTGGCCGCCACCGCCCTCCCCGGCCCCTCACCGCTGCGCTGGATCCCGGTGCTGCTCTTCATCCTGTTCGGGCCCGGCTGGGCGGCCCTGTATCCGCAGCCGGGCGGGCTGGCCACCGGCGCGAGACTGGAGGCCGTCGCGCTCGCCGCGCCGATCGGTCTCTCGCTGGGCGTGCTCACCGCCACCTCGCTGTTCCTGGTGGAGGGCTTCTCGTCGACCTCCTTCCTCGTCTCGCTCGCCGTCTTCACCACGGTCGTGGCCGCCCTGCCCGGGCTGCCGCTGCCCGCCGCCCGGCGCGGCGCGGCGGAACGCGTCAAGCGCAGGCCCACGGACGGCGGTGGCACATGACGGGGTCGCACCGGCTGCGCGAGCCGCGCAAGCGGTCCAGGTGGCGCGGGCTGAGGGAGACGGTGCGCGCGAGGCGCGGTTACACGGCGATCGTCCTGGTGACGGTCGCCGCGCTGCTGACCGGGCTCGGCGTCTGGGCCGCCCGCTCCGACGACGCGGACCCCTCCGCTCGGGGACTGCCCGGCGACGCGGCCTCCGGCGAGCTGCCCACCGGCCCCTGCGCCCCCACCGACACCCTGGTCCCGCCCTGCGGCGCCTGGTGGGGAGCGTATGTGCCGTACGCGGCGAACGGTTCGCTCAAGGACGCCGTGCTCGGTTTCGAGAAGCGGATCGGCCGTAAGCTCGATCTCGTCTACAACTACCACGACATGTCGGGCACCGAGCTCGACGGACAGCTGCTCACCCCCGACGAACAGGAGCTCGGCAAGGACCGGCTGCTCATGCTCGCCTGGGAGTCCACCGTCTGGACCGAGCCGCACCACGAGAACTGGACGGAGACCCAGCTCGGCTGGAAGAACATCGCCTCGGGAAAGTACGACGAGGAGATCATCGACCCGCAGATCCGGCGCCTCAAGGCCTACGGCAAGCGCGTCTTCTTCTCCTTCGACCAGGAGACCGACGCCCGCATCAAGGAAGGCGCCGGCACCCCGGAGGAGTTCGTCGCGGCGTACCGCCATCTCCACGACCGGTTCCGTGAACTGGGCGCCGACAACGTCGTCTGGGTGTGGACCGTCTCCGGCTACCTCGGCAGCGCGAAGGAGATGAAGGCCCTCTACCCCGGGGACGAGTACGTCGACTGGATCGCCATGGACCAGTACAACTACTACGCCTGCCACGACACCACCGACTGGAAGGACTTCCTGCGCAGCCAGCAGCCCAGCTACGAATGGCTGCGCGAGAACGTCACCGACGACAAGCCGGTGATGCTCGCGGAGTTCGCCACCGCGCCCGACGCCGACGACCCGGGACGCCAGCGCGACTGGTACACCCGGATCCCGGCCGACGTGAAGAAGCTCCCGGAGGTGAAGGCCCTGGTGCACTGGAACCGGCCGACCTCGGAGGAGCCCGAGTGCGATCTGACCGTCAACGACGGCCCGGGGCTCGAGGGCTACCGGGAAGCGGGACGGAACGGGTACTTCCACCAGCCGGTGCCACCCCGCTGAGCGACGCCCGGCCCGCCCGGTCGCTCAGCGGCCGGGCGGGCCGTTCCGTCCGCCGCGGAGCGCGAGCCGTGCCGCCGGCACCGCCCGGCCGATGAGCAGCAGCCCGAGGAGCACGAGCAGCAGCGGCAGCGCGACCGGCGCCAGTGCCTGCCGGAACACCCAGCCGGCCACCCCGAGGAGATACAGCACGCCCCAGCGGGCCGGCCACGTCAGCCGACCGCCCGCACGCGCGAGCAGCAGCCACAGCGGTACGAGGCACAGCAGCTGGAACACCGCAGGGGCCCACCGCAGCAAGGGACCGGGTCCGTCCAGCCCCACCGCCTCCGCGAGGAGGCGGGCCGCGTCGGAGTACAGCGCCCCGTCCACCGGATCGGGCCGCCACCCGAGGGCGACGGGCGCGATGTGCAGGGCGAGCAGGGCGGAGCCCACCGCGGCGGCGGAGAGCCAGGGGACCGGCCGTCGGCACAACGTCACCGAGGCGACGAAGACGAGGAGCAGCACTCCTCCCGCCGCCGACGCGGGCAGCGGGAGTCCTTCGAGCAGCCGGCGTCCCGTGGGCTCGCCCCCGCCGGCGCCGTCGGACCAGGGGAGCGAGCGGATCGACGCCCAGAAGACGAGGGTCGCGAGGACGAGCAGGGCCCACAGGGTCCCCACCAGCCGACGGTCGGCGTCGTCGCCGGGCACCGGTGGCCCGGCGGGGTCCGGACGGTCGTCGGGCCGGCCGGCGTCCCGCGTCGAAGTGCCGGGGAGTGCCTCCTCGGCCCACGGCGCCCCGCTCGCCTCCGCCGGCACCCGCCGCTCCTCCCGGATGCCGTACTCCACGTCGGGCGGCCGCTCCTCGCCGTCGGCGCCGTCCCCCCGCTCGTCCGGGGCCGGCGGCCGCACGATGAACGCCACCCGGTCCGCCTGAAGGGCTTCCCGTTCGTAGCCGGGACGGCCGATGAACAGCGTGACGGTCTCCTCGTCGTCCTCCCGGTCCTTGCCCTCGTACGCCGCCCGGCGCGCCCAGTTCGTGCCGTACCCCGCGGTGGCGTTGAGCCGGGCCCAGCGCGTGCCGTACTCGGGGGCGCCGGTGTGCTCCCCGGTCCCGTCGGTCTTCTCCCGCAGCGCCGCACGCAGCCCGAACACCGACACGGCCGCGATCAGCGTCATGCTGATCAGCACCGCCCAGCCGGCCCCCGCGATCCCCGCCGGGGTGAACAGCACGGCCGCGCTGCCCAGCACCAGCGCGCACATCGCGCCCTGGAGCGCGGCGAGCACTCCCGTGCGCCCCTGCACCCGCAGCACCCCGATGTACAGCTCCACGACCACACGGGGCAGCGCGCCGAGCGCGAGCAGCCGCAGCACGGTCGAGCCGTGCTCGGCGTAGTCCGCGTCGA
This sequence comes from Streptomyces sp. NPDC031111, assembly GCF_055570675.1. NCBI lineage: Bacteria > Bacillati > Actinomycetota > Actinomycetes > Kitasatosporales > Streptomycetaceae > Streptomyces > Streptomyces sp. NPDC031111. Next base: position 189,689 of record NZ_JBVIGS010000002.1, on the reverse strand, counting down.
ACGGCGTGAGGATCTGGGGCGCGAAGACGACCAGCACCGCGACCACCGGCACCAGCAGCAGCGTCATCCTGCGCAGCGCCCCCCGCACCCCGTCGGCGAGCTGACGCGGGTCGTGGGAGGCGTGGGCGGTGAGCGAGGAGGCCATGTTGATGGCCATGAACTCCATCGTGCCGCCGACGGTGTACGCCACGTAGAAGTAGCCGTTCTCCGCGGCGCTGAAGCGGACCGCGACCATCACCGGCAGCAGGTTGATCATGGCCAGGCTGAACAGCGCGCCGAGCGAGTCACCGGCCAGGAACCGGCCCATGGACCGCAGGCCGGGCGGTTCCACGTCGTGGTCGGCGGCGGCCTGACGGGGAATGAGCCGGCGGAAGATCAGCCAGCCGAGCGGCAGCGTGGAGAACGCGATGGCCACGGCCCAGGAGACGAAGATGCCCAGCACGGGCAGCGCGCTCGCGAAGACGGCCAGCAGGACCAGCTTGCCGATGGAGAACACCGCGTTCCCGGCCGGCACCCACTCGGCCTTGCGCAGCCCGGTGAGCACGCCGTCCTGGAGGGTGAGCAGCGCCCACGCCACGCACGCGGCGACGAACAGCGCCCCGGCCGCCGGTGTGCCGAGCGGCGCGTAGGAGGCGCCCCACTGGTCGAGCGTGAGCAGGAAGACGCCCGCGGCCAGGGCGACGACCACCGAACTCGCCAGGTACACGCCCCACACCAGGCGCCCGGTCCGGCGTCCCGAGCGCGGGACGAAACGGACCACGGCGCCGATCATCGTGGTCGCGGTGATGCTGGCGAGCAGCCGCATCGCGGCGATCGCGGCGGAGCCCTGGCCGACGGCGTCCTCGGAGTAGTAGCGGGCGGCCACGAGCCAGAACCCCAGGCCGAGGACGGCGGACACGCCCGTGCTGAGCATCAGGAAGTAGGCGTTCTTGAAAAGGGAGTCGGAGCCGGGCGGGCTGCTCCCCGGGGGCCGTGGCCCGCCGTCGGCACGCACCGCGTCGGGCTCGTGCACCTGGGTGTCAGTCACGGGCCGGCCCCGGCCCGTCGGCCGGCTTCCCCGGCCGCGTCAGGTCCTCCGGCGGTTCGGCCGGCCGCACGCCGGACCGCTCCAGAGCGTCGACGGCCTCCCTCGCCCGCAGCGGATCCACCGGCAGCGCGTGCCGCGCGAACCAGCGGGCCGCGCCGGGCGCGGGCGACGGGTCCGTGAACTCCCGGCCCGCGTAGTCGTCGAGGGGCGGGTCGTAGAGGTAGCCGACGACGATCCCGCGCCGGGCCAGTGCGGCGATCGCGGCGTCCCGGTCCGCCACCAGCAGCGGCACCCGGAACAACGGCTGCGCGTCGCTCCCCTCCCGGGGCCGGGCCCACCGTGTCGACAGCAGCAGCTCGGTGCCGTCCCGGTGGGCCCGAAGCACCTCGTCCAGCCGTCCGAGACAGCGCCGGATCCGCCGCAGCCGCAGCGGGCCGGACCGCAGACGGTAGGTGTGCATGTCGACGCGCACCCAGGAATCGTGCGCGGCCAGATCCGGGGCGGCGTCCATGGCCCGGGCCAGTTCCCCCGGGCGCAGCGGCATCCTGATCCCGTCGCGCTCTGTCAGCCCCAGCAGCTCCAGCGCGGCCCACGCGGCGCGACGCAGGCCCAGCCCCCGCACGGCCGCCTCGGCGTACGGCCGTAAGGCATAGGCGAGTTCGGACGCCGTGCGGCGCGGGGTGAGCAGTTCGTCGCAGGTGGCGCGCAGGGTGTCGGCCAGGCCCGGGTCGGCGACCGCGAGGATGCCGCCCGCCTGGGCGCCGACGTGCTTGGAAAGGCTGAAAACGGAGGCCTCGCCCCAGGCCCCGACGGGCCGTCCGCCGACCTCGCTGCCGATCGCGTGCGCCCCGTCCTCCAGCAGCGGAATGCCCAGCGCGTCGCAGCGCGCCCGCAGTTCCGGCGCCGGGTCCGGGTTGCCGTACAGGTTGGTGGTCAGTACGGCGGAGAGCGAGCCCCATGTCTCCTCGGGCACGGCGTCGATGTCGATGGACCCGTCGAACGGGTTCAACGGCGCCTGCACCGGCCGCAGTCCCGCCGCCAGCACCACGAAGAAGATGACGTCGTCGTTGACCGGCGACATCAGCACCCTGCCGCCCGGCGGGCACCAGTGACGCAGCGCCGCGTACATCCCGAGCCTGCACGACGGCACGTACACGCATTCCCGGCCGAGCCGGCCGCGCATGGTCTCCTCCAGCCGTCCCGGCTGGATTCCCGAGCGCGCCGAGCGCGGGCCGGCCTCCCCAATGGCCATCCGCCCCCCAGTGTGCCGTCGGAACGCCCCCTCCCCGAGGCCTTCCGGCACCCGCCCAGAGTCGCCCCGTTCGCACCGCTCCGTCAAGATTGCCTCCCATCCTGTGGATAACTTCCGGTACGCAAGGGGAAGCGGGGTGCGCCACCACATCGGCTCTGCACAAGACCGCCGTGTCACCCGTAACGTGTGGCACGGCCACGGACACGTGGCGCACCTGCGCACACGAAAGCGAGGCAGCACCCGATGCCCCCCTTCGATGTCCCCGAGGGCGATCCCTTCGGCCCGCACAACCTGCCGTACGGCGTGTTCTCGCCCCCCGGTTCGTCGGAGCGGACCGTGGGCGTCCGGCTCGGCGACCACGTCCTCGACGCCGGCGCGGCGGCGCACGCCCTCGGCTCCCCCTACGCCTCCCTGCTCGCCCGGCCGACCCTCAACCCGCTGCTGGCTGCGGGCCGTACGGCCTGGTCGGACGTGCGGCGGGCGCTCACGGCGTGGGTGACGGTCCCGGCGCACCGGGAGACCGTCGAGCCGCTGTTCCACCCGCTGTCCGAGGTGACCCTGCACCTCCCCTTCGAGGTCGCGGACTACGTCGACTTCTACGCGTCCGAGAACCACGCCCGGAACGTCGGACAGATGTTCCGCCCCGACGCACCCGACTCCCTGACCCCCAACTGGAAGCACCTGCCGATCGGCTACCACGGCCGCTCCGGCACGGTCGTGGTCTCCGGGACCGACGTCGTACGCCCCTCCGGCCAGCGCAAGGCGCCCACCGACGCCGCCCCGGTCTTCGGGCCGTCCGTCCGGCTGGACATCGAGGCCGAGGTCGGATTCGTCGTCGGCGCCCCGTCCGAGCTGGGCCGCCCGGTGCCGCTCGGCGACTACCGCGACCACGTCTTCGGGCTCTGCCTCCTCAACGACTGGTCCGCCCGCGACGTCCAGGCCTGGGAGTACGTCCCCCTCGGCCCGTTCCTCGGCAAGTCCTTCGCCACCTCCGTGTCGGCCTGGATCACCCCGCTGGACGCCCTGGACGAGGCCCGCGTGGCCCCGCCGGAGCGCACCCACGAACTGCTGCCGTACCTGGACGACGCGGACGAGGAACCCGGCGGCTACGACCTGCGGATCACCGTCGCCGTCAACGGTCACACGGTCTCCGAGCCCCCCTTCTCCACCATGTACTGGACGGCCGCCCAGCAGCTCGCCCACATGACCGTCAACGGCGCCTCCCTGCGCACCGGCGACCTGTACGGCTCCGGCACCGTGAGCGGCCCCACCGAGCGCGAACGCGGCTCGCTGCTGGAGCTGACCTGGAACGGCCGTGACCCCCTCGAACTCCCCGACGGCAAGCGGACGTTCCTGGAGGACGGCGACGTGGTGACGCTGTCGGCCTGGGCGCCGGGCCCGGACGGTGTGCGCGTGGGCCTCGGCGAGGTCACGGGACGGGTGGTGCCCGCCGTCTGACCCGTCCGGCCCTCGCCGATCCGTCACGACCCCTGACTCACACCGCCCCTCGCCGTCATACTTGGCGCGGGGCGGTGTGCGCGTTCGCACCTCGCTCCCCGCAACTTCTGTAACTCCAGCACCTCCAGCACCTCCCGCACGACCTGAAGCCGCCCTCGTCCGAGAAGATTCCGGAGCCCGTGGCATGACCGTCTGCCTGCTCCTGCTGAGCGTCGTCGCCGTGACGGCCGCCGTGCCCGTCCCCCGGGCGCTGACCCGGGCGAAGTGGCCCGAACGGGAACCGGTCGTCGCCCTGTGGGTGTGGCAGTGCCTGGTCGCCACCGTCCTGCTGTGCTGCGTCACGGCTCTCGCCCTGGGCGCCGCCGCCGTCTTCGGCACCGTCCGCGCCCAGCTCTTCGCCCCGGCCCCGCCCGCGGTGACCGCGGCGTACGACCTGTCCGCCGCCTCGCCCTGGACGACCGCCCTCACCGTGCTGCTGGCCTGCGGGGCCGCCTGGACGACGGCCATGCTGGGGCGCGAGCTGGTCGAGGCCCGCCGCCGGCGCGTCCGGGCCCGGGAGCATCTGCGGGAACGCGCCCCCGATCTGCCCGCGGGCCTCCCCACGGCCCGCGGTCCCCTGCTGGTGCTGGAGGAGGAGTACCCCGACGCCTGGTGGATGCCGGGCAGCCCGCCCCAGCTGATCGTCACCACCGGCGCCCTTCAGCGTCTCACCGACCACCAGCTGAACGCCGTCCTCACCCACGAGCGCGGCCACGCCCGCGCCCGCCACGACTGGCTGCTGCACCTGTCCACCGCGCTGGCCACCGGCTTCCCGCGGATCCCGCTGTTCGCGCACTTCTGCGACCAGACGCACCGCCTGGTCGAGCTGTCCGCCGACGACACGGCGTCCCGCCGGTGCGGCCACCTGACCACGGCGCTGGCGCTGATCGAACTCAACCAGCACCGGGGGGTGCTGTCCTGCGCGTCCAGCCACCGGCTGCTCGGTGAGCGCGTCGACCGGCTCCTGGAGCCGCCGCCTCGCCTCGACCGCCGGCATCGCGCGCTGACGACGGCGGCGGCGGCATTGGTGCCCCTTGTCCCGCTGCTGATCACCTTCGCACCGGGGCTGACGGCGCTGCCGTAGCCGTCACGCTGCGGCGGGGTGGGCCGGGGGGAGGTTCGCAGCCCGGCGTTCGCGGGGTGCCTCCCCCACTCTCGGCTTCGCTCGAGCGGGAGGTACCCCCACCGCCCACCCGTGCCGCCCCAGCGGCACGACTGCCCGCAGCTGCGGGGTGCGGGCTACTCCGGTGGCGTCAGGCCCGCCAGGACCTCCACCACGCCCTCCCCGTACGTCGCCAGCTTCTTCTCCCCCACCCCGCTGATCCCCCCGAGCTCGGTCACCGACGTGGGCCACACCGTGGCGATCTCCCGCAGCGTCGCGTCGTGGAAGATCACATACGCCGGAACCCCCTGCTCCCGAGCCTGCTCCGCACGCCACGCCCGCAACGCCTCGAACGCGGGCTGAAGCTCCTCGGGCAGCTCGGCCGCGGCGGCCTTGGCCTTGCGCTCCCCCCGGGACCCCGCACCCCGGGACGCGGCCGCCGCCGGCTTCTTCGGCTCCTTGCGCAGCGGCACCTCCCGCTCCCGCCGCAGCACCGCCCCGCTGGCCTCGGTCAGCACCAGCGTGCCGTACTCCCCCTCGACCGCGAGCAGCCCCTGGGCCAGCAACTGGCGTACGACACCCCGCCATTCCGCCTCGCTCAGCTCCTCACCGATGCCGAACACCGACAGCTGGTCATGGTCGAACTGGATCACCTTGGCCGTGCGCCGCCCCAGCAGGATGTCGACGATCTGCACCGCGCCGAACTTCTGGCCGCGCTCACGCTGGAGCCGCACCACCGTGGACAGCACCTTCTGCGCCGCGATGGTCCCGTCCCACGTCTCCGGCGGGGTGAGACAGGTGTCGCAGTTGCCGCAGCCCGCCGGGTCGGGGTCCTGACCGAAGTAGGCGAGGAGCTGGCCGCGCCGGCACTGGGCGGTCTCGCACAGGCCGAGCATCGCGTCCAGGTGCTGGTTGGCCCGCCGGCGGAACGCCTCGTCGCCCTCACCGGACTGGATCAGCTTGCGCTGCTGTATGACGTCGTTCAGCCCGTACGCCATCCAGGCCGTGGACGGCAGCCCGTCGCGCCCCGCGCGGCCCGTCTCCTGGTAGTAGCCCTCGACCGACTTGGGCAGGTCGAGGTGGGCGACGAACCGGACGTCCGGCTTGTCGATGCCCATGCCGAAGGCGATGGTCGCCACCACGACCAGTCCGTCCTCCCGCAGGAACCGCGCCTGGTGCGCCGCGCGCGTCCCCGCGTCGAGGCCCGCGTGGTACGGCACCGCCTCGATGCCGTTGCGCGAGAGGAACTCGGCGGTCTTCTCGACCGAGTTGCGCGAGAGGCAGTAGACGATGCCCGCGTCCCCGGCGTGCTCCCCGCGCAGAAAGCTCAGCAGCTGCTTCTTGGGGTCAGCCTTGGGCACGATCCGGTACTGGATGTTGGGGCGGTCGAAGCTCGCCACGAAGTGCCGGGCGTCCGGCATGCCCAGCCGCTCGGTGATCTCCCGGTGCGTGGCGTGCGTGGCCGTCGCCGTGAGCGCGATGCGGGGCACGTCCGGCCAGCGCTCGCCGAGCAGCGACAGCATGAGGTAGTCCGGCCGGAAGTCGTGGCCCCACTGGGACACGCAGTGCGCCTCGTCGATCGCGAAGACGGAGATCTTGCCGCGCGACAGCAGGTCGAGGGTGGACTCCAGCCGCAGCCGCTCCGGCGCGAGATACAGCAGGTCCAGCTCGCCGGCGAGGAACTCCGCCTCGACGACCCGCCGCTCGTCGAAGTCCTGCGTGGAGTTCATGAACCCGGCCCGCACACCCAGCGCCCGCAGCGCGTCCACCTGGTCCTGCATCAGCGCGATGAGCGGGGAGACGACCACCCCCGTGCCCGGCCTGACCAGGGCCGGAATCTGGTAGCACAGCGACTTGCCGCCACCGGTCGGCATGAGCACGACGGCGTCGCCGCCCGTGACCACATGCTCGATGACCGCTTCCTGCTCGCCGCGGAAGGCGTCGTACCCGAACACCCGGTGCAGCGCGGTCAGCGCCTCGCTCTCCGTCACTGCCATCCCGCCGCTACCACCCATCACCGTGCCCCCGTGAGTCGTCCCTCGACCACTGCCTCCACGATAGGGGCCCGCACCGACAGCCCCGGAGTTATCCACAGACCCGCCCCCGACGACAACGGCCCGGCACCCCCCGAAGGGTGCCGGGCCGCCGTCGACGTGCCGGTGAGGGCCGTATCAGCGCACGAACACTCCCGCGTCCCCCGCCAGCTCCAGGAAGTACTGCGGTGCCACGCCGAGCACCACCGTGACCGCCACGCCGACCCCGATCGCCGTCATCGTCAGCGGTGACGGCACCGCGACGGTCGGGCCCTCGGGGCGCGGCTCGCTGAAGAACATCAGGACGATGACGCGGATGTAGAAGAACGCGGCGATGGCCGACGAGATCACACCGACCACGACCAGCGGGGCCGCCCCGCCCTCCGCCGCCGCCTTGAACACGGCGAACTTCCCGGCGAAACCGGAGGTCAGCGGAATGCCCGCGAAGGCCAGCAGGAACACCGCGAACACCGCCGCCACCAGCGGGGACCGGCGGCCGAGCCCCGCCCACTTGGACAGGTGCGTCGCCTCACCGCCGGCGTCCCGCACCAGCGTGACCACCGCGAACGCGCCGATCGTCACGAACGAGTACGCCGCCAGATAGAAGAGGACGGACGAGATGCCGGACGGCGTGGTCGCGATCACACCCGCGAGGATGAATCCCGCGTGCGCGATGGACGAGTACGCCAGCAGCCGCTTGATGTCGGTCTGGGTGATCGCCACGATCGCACCGGCCAGCATGGTGACGATGGCGACGGCCCACATGACCGGCCGCCAGTCCCAGCGCAGGCCCGGCAGCACCACGTACAGGATCCGCAGCAGCGCGCCGAACGCCGCCACCTTGGTCGCCGCCGCCATGAAGCCCGTCACCGGCGTGGGGGCGCCCTGGTACACATCGGGCGTCCACATGTGGAAGGGGACGGCGCCGACCTTGAACAGCAGGCCCATGACCAGCAGCGCGGCGCCGACCAGCAGCAGCGCGTCGTTGCCCATGGTGTCGGCGAGCGCCGGGGTGACCTCCGGAACGGTGCCGTCGACGACCTGCGCGATCGCGGCGTACGACATCGAGCCCGAGTAGCCGTACAGCAGCGCGATGCCGAACAGCGTGAACGCGGAGGCGAACGCGCCGAGCAGGAAGTACTTGACGGCCGCCTCCTGCGACATCAGCCGCTTGCGGCGGGCCAGCGCGCACAGCAGGTAGAGCGGGAGCGAGAGGACCTCCAGCGCCACGAACAGCGTCAGCAGGTCGTTGGCCGCCGGGAAGACCAGCATGCCGGCGACCGCGAACAGCAGCAGCGGGAACACCTCGGTGGTGGTGAAGCCGGCCTTGACCGCCTTCTGCTCGCTGTCACTGCCCGGCACCGACGCCGCCTGCGCGGCGAAGGAGTCCACCCGGTTGCCGTGCGCCTCCGGGTCGAGCCGGCGCTCGGCGAAGGTGAACAGGCCGACCAGGGCCGTCAGCAGGATCGTGCCCTGGAGGAACAGGGCCGGTCCGTCGACGGCGATGGCGCCCATCGCCGCGATGCCCGCCTTGGTGGTGCCGTAGCCGTCGGCGGCGAGCGCCACGACGGCGGCGAACGCGGCGACGAACGCGACCACTGCCACGAACATCTGTGCGTAGTAACGGGATTTGCGCGGTACGAACGCCTCGACCAGGATCCCGACGACCGCCGCGCCGACGACGATCAGGGTGGGGGCGAGCTGTCCGTACTCGATCTTCGGCGCGTCGATCTTCGAGATCGGGTCGGCCGCAGTTGTCCACAGGCTGTGGACGGCTGTTGCGCTCACTTGGCCGCCTCCACCTCGGGCCGGGGGTCCTTCTTCTCCACATCGGACATGGTGTGCTTCACCGCCGGGTTCACGACGTCCGTGACGGGCTTCGGGTAGACGCCCAGGAAGACCAGCAGCACGACCAGCGGCGCGACCACCGCGATCTCCCGCACCCGCAGGTCGGGCATCGCGGCCACCTCGGGCTTCACCGGGCCGGTCATCGTCCGCTGGTAGAGGACGAGGGTGTAGAGCGCGGCGAGGACGATGCCGAGGGTGGCGACGATCCCGATCACCGGATAGCGCGTGAACGTGCCGACCAGGACCAGGAACTCACTGACGAAGGGCGCGAGCCCCGGCAGCGAGAGCGTCGCCAGACCGCCGATCAGGAACGTGCCGGCGAGCACCGGGGCGACCTTCTGCACACCGCCGTAGTCGGCGATGAGCCGCGAGCCGCGCCGCGAGATCAGGAATCCGGCGATCAGCATCAGCACGGCGGTCGAGATGCCGTGGTTGACCATGTACAGCGTCGCCCCGGACTGGCCCTGGCTGGTCATCGCGAAGATGCCCATGATGATGAAGCCGAAGTGCGAGATCGACGCGTACGCGATCAGCCGCTTGATGTCGCGCTGTCCGACCGCGAGCAGCGCGCCGTAGATGATGCTGATGACCGCCAGGACGAGGATGACGGGCGTCGCCCACTTGCTGGCCTCCGGGAAGAGCTGGAGGCAGAAGCGCAGCATCGCGAAGGTGCCCACCTTGTCGACGACGGCCGTGATCAGCACGGCCACCGGCGCGGTGGACTCCTGCATGGCGTTGGGCAGCCAGGTGTGCAGCGGCCACAGCGGCGCCTTCACCGCGAATGCGAAGAAGAAGCCGAGGAACAGCCAGCGCTCGGTGCTGGTCGCCATGTCCAGCGAGCCGTTGGCCCGTGCCTCGGCGATCTCGGTGAGCGAGAAGTTCCCGGCGACCACGTACAGCCCGATCACCGCGGCCAGCATGATCAGACCGCCGGCCAGGTTGTAGAGGAGGAACTTCACGGCCGCGTACGACCGCTGCGTCGCGGCCGTCTTCTCGCCGTGCTCGTGGGCCCGGTCCCCGAAGCCGCCGATGAGGAAGTACATCGGGATGAGCATGGCTTCGAAGAAGATGTAGAAGAGGAAGACGTCGGTGGCCTCGAAGGAGAGGATCACCATCGCCTCGACGGCCAGGATCAGGGCGAAGAAGCCCTGCGTCGGCCGCCACCTCCTGCTCCCCGTCTCCATCGGGTCGGCGTCGTGCCAGCCCGCGAGGACGATGAACGGGATCAGCAGGGCGGTCAGCGCGATCAGCGCCACCGCGATGCCGTCGACACCCAGCTCGTACCGGACGCCGAAGTCGGCGATCCAGGCGTGGGACTCGGTGAGCTGGTAGCGGTCGCCGTCCGGGTCGAACCGCACCAGGACGACGATCGCCAGCACGAGCGTGGCGAGCGAGAACAGCAGCGCCAGCCACTTGGCCGCCGTGCGCTTCGCGGCCGGTACGGCGGCCGTGGCGATCGCCCCGATGGCCGGGAGCGCCGCCGTCGCTGTCAGCAGAGGAAAGGACATCGGTATCAGACCGCCCTCATCAGCAGGGTCGCGGCGACCAGGACCGCCGCGCCGCCGAACATCGAGACCGCGTAGGACCGCGCGAAGCCGTTCTGCAGCCTGCGCATCCGCCCGGACAGGCCGCCCATCGAGGCCGCCGTGCCGTTGACGACCCCGTCGACCAGGGTGTGGTCGACGTAGACCAGGGAGCGCGTCAGGTGCTCACCGCCCCGGACCAGGACCACGTGGTTGAAGTCGTCCTGGAGCAGGTCGCGCCGGGCGGCCCGGGTGAGCAGCGACCCGCGCGGGGCGACGGCCGGCACCGGACGGCGCCCGTACTGGGCCCAGGCGACCGCCACACCGATGACCATCACGGCGACCGTGGAGGCGGTCACCGTCATCGCGCTGATCGGCGCATGACCGTGGTCGTGGCCGGTGATGGGCTCCAGCCAGTGCATGAAGCGGTCGCCGATGCTGAAGAAGGCACCGCCCGCGACCGACCCGACGGCCAGCACGATCATCGGGATCGTCATGACCTTCGGGGACTCGTGCGGGTGCGGCGGCGTGTACTCGCCGCGGGTCTCGGCGGCGGGCTCCACGTCGGGCTGGGTCGGGGACGGCGTCGGGGCGTTGCGCCAGCGCTCCTCGCCGAAGAACGTCATCAGCATCACGCGCGTCATGTAGTACGCGGTGATGGCGGCGCCGAGCAGGGCGCAGGCGCCGAGGATCCAGCCCTCGGTGCCGCCCTTGGCGAACGCCGACTCGATGATCTTGTCCTTGGAGAAGAAGCCGGACAGGCCCGGGAAGCCGATGATGGCGAGGTAGCCGAGGCCGAAGGTGACGAACGTGACCGGCATGTACTTACGAAGGCCGCCGTAGCGCCGCATGTCGACCTCGTCGTTCATGCCGTGCATGACGGAACCGGCGCCGAGGAACAGCCCGGCCTTGAAGAAGCCGTGCGTCACCAGGTGCATGATCGCGAAGACGTAGCCGATGGGGCCGAGGCCCGCGGCCAGCACCATGTAGCCGATCTGCGACATGGTCGAGCCGGCCAGCGCCTTCTTGATGTCGTCCTTCGCGCAACCGACGATCGCACCGAAGAGAAGCGTGACCGCGCCGACGATGGTGACGACCAGCTGGGCGTCCGGGGCGCCGTTGAAGACGGCCGCGGAGCGGACGATCAGATACACGCCCGCCGTCACCATGGTGGCCGCGTGGATCAGGGCCGAGACCGGGGTCGGGCCCTCCATCGCGTCCCCGAGCCAGGACTGGAGCGGCACCTGGGCGGACTTGCCGCAGGCGGCGAGCAGCAGCATCAGCGCGATCGCGGTGAGCTTGCCCTCACCGGCCTGCCCGGCGAGGCCGGGCTCCTCCAGGGTGCCGAGCACCGGCCCGAAGGCGAAGGTGCCGAACCACAGGAACATCAGCATGATCGCGATGGACAGGCCCATGTCGCCGACGCGGTTGACCAGGAAGGCCTTCTTCGCGGCCGTCGCGGCACTGGGCTTGTGCTGCCAGAAGCCGATCAGCAGGTAGGAGGCGAGACCGACGCCCTCCCAGCCGACGTACAGCAGCAGGTAGTTGTCGGCGAGGACGAGGATCAGCATCGCCGCGAGGAACAGGTTCAGATAGCCGAAGAAGCGGCGGCGCCGCTCGTCGTGCTCCATGTACCCGACGGAGTACAGGTGGATCAGCGAGCCGACGCCGGTGATCAGCAGGACGAACGTCATCGACAGCTGGTCCAGCCGGAAGGCGACGTCGGCCTGGAAGCCCTCCACCGGGATCCAGCTGAACAGGTGCTGCGTGACGGTGCGTTCGTCGGCGCCCTTGCCCAGCAGGTCGGTGAACAGCACCAGGCCGAGCGCGAAGGAGACGGCCGCGAGCAGCGTGCCGATCCAGTGGCCGACGGCGTCCAGCCGGCGTCCGCCGCACAGCAGGACCACCGCTCCGAGCAGGGGCGCCGCCACCAGCAGCGCAATCAGGTTCTCCACGATTCAGCAGCCCCTCACAGCTTCATCAGGCTGGCGTCGTCGACCGAGGCCGAGTGGCGGGAACGGAACAGGGACACGATGATCGCCAGCCCGACCACGACCTCCGCGGCGGCGACGACCATCGTGAAGAAGGCGATGACCTGGCCGTCGAGGTTGCCGTGCATCCGGGAGAAGGCGACGAACGCGAGGTTGCAGGCGTTGAGCATGAGCTCGACGCACATGAAGACCACGATCGCGTTGCGCCGGATCAGCACGCCGGTGGCGCCGATCGTGAACAGCAGCGCGGCCAGGTACAGGTAGTTCACCGGGTTCACTTCGACGCCTCCTCGGGCCGCTTGAACGTCGGCGCGTCGATCGCGGTGCGTTCCAGGCGCTCCTCCGCGCGCTGCTCCATCGCCCGCAGGTCGTTGATCGCCTCCTGCGAGACGTCACGGATCTGGCCGCGGTCCCGCAGCGTCTTGCTGACGGTGAGGTCCGACGGGGTGCCGTCGGGCAGCAGGCCCGCGATGTCCACGGCGTTGTGCCGGGCGTACACGCCGGGGGCCGGGAGCGGCGGCAGGTACTTGCCCTCGCGGACGCGCTGCTCGGCCAGCTCCCGCTGGGTCCGGGCGCGCTCGGTGCGCTCGCGGTGGGTGAGCACCATGGCGCCGACGGCGGCCGTGATGAGCAGGGCGCCGGTGATCTCGAAGGCGAAGACGTACTTGGTGAACAGGAGGGTCGCCAGACCCTCCACGTTGCCGCCCGCGTTCGCCTCGCCGATGCCGCTGAACTCACTGAGCGAGGCGTTACCGATCCCGCCGATCAGCAGGATGCCGAAGCCCAGACCGCACAGCAGGGCCAGCCAGCGCTGGCCCTTGATGGTCTCCTTCAGGGAGTCCGCCGCGGTGACGCCGACCAGCATCACCACGAACAGGAACAGCATCATGATCGCGCCGGTGTAGACGACGATCTGGACGACGCCCAGGAAGTAGGCGCCGTTGGCCAGGTAGAACACCGCCAGCACGATCATGGTCCCGGCGAGGCAGAGCGCGCTGTGCACGGCCCGCCTCATGAACACGGTGCACAGGGCGCCGATCACGGCGACCGTGCCCAGGATCCAGAACTGAACGGCCTCTCCGGTGGAGGTGGAGTAGGCGGCGAGCTGCTCGGTCATCGCTTGATCACCTCCTCCGACGCCGGTTCCTCCGGGCCGAAGGTCGAGGCGGCCTCCTGCACCACCTCGCCCTTGGAGTGGGCGACCTGCTGCTCCGTACCGGGCGCGGCCTCGGTCACCAGGCCCCGGTAGTAGTCCTGTTCGTCGGTGCCCGGGTACATGGCGTGCGGGGAGTCGACCATGCCCTCCTCCAGACCGGCGAGCAGCTGCTCCTTGGTGTAGATGAGGTTGGCGCGGCTGGAGTCCGCCAGCTCGAAGTCGTTGGTCATCGTCAGCGCGCGCGTGGGGCATGCCTCGATGCACAGGCCGCACAGGATGCAGCGGGCGTAGTTGATCTGGTAGACGCGGCCGTACCGCTCGCCGGGCGAGTAGCGCTCCTCGTCGGTGTTGTCCGCGCCCTCCACGTAGATCGCGTCGGCGGGACAGGCCCAGGCGCACAGCTCGCAGCCGACGCACTTCTCCAGACCGTCCGGATGGCGGTTGAGCTGGTGCCGTCCGTGGAAGCGCGGAGCGGTGGTCTTCTGCTGCTCCGGGTACTGCTCGGTGAGCCGCTTCTTGAACATGGCCTTGAAGGTCACGCCGAAGCCGGCCACGGGGTTCAGGAAACCGGGCTTGGTCTCCTTGGGCTCCTCAGCCATCGGACGCCTCCTTTCCATCCGTTGATCCGCCCAGAGATCCGTCACTCTGAGTATCGGGGCCGCCACTGACAATGAGCTCCCGCTCCCGGCGCGGACGGCGTCGCGGCACCGGCGGCAACTCCTGTCCCGGCAGCGGCGGTACGGGGAATCCGCCGGCCGTCGGGTCGAAGGCGGGCGGGCCCTCGGCGGGCTGCCCGGCCTCCTTGCCCTTGCCGCGGAACAGGTCGGCGACGAAGGACAGCAGCAGGAGGGCGAGGACGGCACCGCCGATGTAGAGGGCGATGTCGGCGAAGTCGTAGTTCTCGTTCCGCAGCGCCCGCACGGTGGCGACGAGCATCAGCCACACCAGGGACACCGGGATGAGGACCTTCCAGCCGAGCTTCATCAGCTGGTCGTAGCGGACGCGCGGGAGCGTGCCGCGCAGCCACACGAACATGAAGAGCAGCAGCTGGACCTTGAGCGTGAACCAGAGCAGCGGCCACCAGCCGTGGTTCGCGCCCTCCCAGAAGGTGCTCACCGGCCAGGGCGCCCGCCAGCCGCCCAGGAAGAGCGTCACGGCGACGGCCGAGACGGTCACCATGTTGATGTACTCGGCGAGCATGAACATCGCGAACTTGATCGACGAGTACTCGGTGTTGAAGCCGCCGACCAGGTCGCCCTCGGACTCCGGCATGTCGAACGGGGCGCGGTTGGTCTCGCCCACCATCGTCACGATGTAGATGAGGAAGGAGACCGGCAGCAGCAGGATGTACCAGCGGTCGTTCTGCTGCTCGACGATGGTCGACGTCGACATCGACCCCGAGTAGAGGAACACGGAGGCGAACGCGGCGCCCATGGCGATCTCGTACGAGATCATCTGCGCGCACGAGCGCAGACCGCCCAGCAGCGGATAGGTCGAGCCGGAGCTCCAGCCCGCCAGGACGATGCCGTAGATGCCGACCGAGGCGACCGCGAGGATGTAGAGCACCGCGATCGGCAGGTCGGTCAGCTGCATCGTGGTGCGGTGGCCGAAGATCGAGACCTCGTTGCCGGCCGGCCCGAAGGGGATCACCGCGATCGCCATGAAGGCCGGGACGGCCGCGACGATCGGCGCGAGGACGTACACGGCCTTGTCCGCGCGCTTGACGACGACGTCTTCCTTGAGCATCAGCTTCACGCCGTCGGCGAGCGACTGGAGCATGCCCCAGGGGCCGTGCCGGTTGGGGCCGATGCGCAGCTGCATCCAGGCGACGACCTTGCGCTCCATGACGATGGAGACCAGCACGGTCACCATCAGGAAGGCGAAGCAGAACACCGCCTTGATGGCGATCAGCCACCAGGGGTCGCGGCCGAACATCGAGAGGTCTTCAGCGGCGATGTACGGGCTCATGCCTCCACCTCCTTGGGGGCCTCGTCGGCGAGGGTCGCCGGGCCGATACGGACGAGGGAGCCGGGCAGCGCCCCGGTGCCGGAGGCGACGCCGCCGCCGACGGAGTTCAGCGGGAGCCACACCACGCGGTCGGGCATCTCGGTGACCGCCAGGGGCAGTTCGACCGTCCCGGCCGTGCCGGTCACCGCCAGCAGGTCGCCGTCCTTGACGCCGGCCTCGGCGGCGGTGGCGGCCGACACGCGCGCGTGGGCGGCGTGCCGGGTTCCGGCGAGCGCCTCGTCGCCCAGTTGCAGGACGCCCTCGTCGAGGAGCAGCCGGTGCCCCGCGAGGACGGCCTCCCCGGCGGCGGGCCGGGGCAGGACGCCCGCGGTCTCCAGCGGGTCGGTGGCCCGGGGTCCGTCCCAGGCGCCGAGCCGGTCGAGCTCCGCGCGGACCGTGCGCAGATCCGGCAGCCCCAGGTGGACGTCCATGGCGTCGGCCAGCATCTGGAGCACCCGCGCGTCGGTCGGCGCGAGCCGGCGGGTCATCTGGTCGGGCTTGAGCGCCGCCTCGAACATGCGGACCCTGCCTTCCCAGTTGAGGAAGGTCCCGGCCTTCTCGGCGACCGCGGCGACGGGCAGCACCACGTCGGCGAGTTCGGTGACCTCACTGGGCCGCAGCTCCAGCGAGACCACGAACCCGGCCTCGGCGAGCGCGGCACGCGCGCGTGCCGGGTCGGGCAGGTCGGCGACCTCCACGCCCGCGACCAGCAGCGCCTGGAGCTCACCGCGGACCGCCGCCTCGACGATCTGTCCGGTGTCGCGGCCGTAGCGGTGCGGCAGCTCGGCCACGCCCCAGAGGGCGGCGACCTCATCACGCGCGCGCGGGTCGGTCGCCGGGCGGCCGCCCGGCAGCAGCGACGGCAGCGCGCCCGCCTCCACGGCGCCGCGCTCCCCGGCCCGGCGCGGGATCCACACCAGCCGGGCGCCGGTCGCGGCGGCGAACCGGACGGCCGCGGTCAGCCCGCCCCGTACGGCCGCCAGCCGCTCGCCGACGGCGATCACCGCGCCCTCGGCCCGCAGCGCCTCGGCGGCCGCGGCCCCGTCGCCCTCCAGGCCGACGCCGCTCGAGAGCGCGTCCAGCCATTCGGTCTCGGTGCCGGGAGCCGCCGGGAGCAGGGTGCCGCCGGCCTTCTCGAGTCCGCGTGTGGCGTGCGTGGCCAGGGCGAAGGTCCGCTGTCCGTGCTTCCGCCAGGCCTTGCGCAGCCGCAGGAAGACGCCGGGCGCCTCCTCCTCGGACTCGAACCCGGCCAGCAGGACGGCGGGCGCCTTCTCCAGCGCGGTGTACGTGACGCCCGTACGGTCGAGGTCACGGCCGCGGCCCGCGACCCGCGCGGCGAGGAAGTCGGCCTCCTCGGCGCTGTGCACGCGCGCCCGGAAGTCGATGTCGTTGGTGGCGAGCGCCACGCGCGCGAACTTGCTGTAGGCGTAGGCGTCCTCGACGGTGAGCCGACCGCCGGTCAGCACGCCGGTGCGGCCGCGCGAGGCCAGCAGGCCCTGCGCCGCGATCTGGAGCGCGTCGGGCCAGGACGCCGGCTCCAGCTCGCCCTCCGCGTTGCGCACCAGCGGGGTGTCGAGACGGTCCCGCAGCTGCGCGTACCGGAACGCGAAGCGGCCCTTGTCGCAGATCCACTCCTCGTTGACCTCGGGGTCGTTCTCGGCGAGCCGCCGCATGACCTTGCCGCGCCGGTGGTCGGTGCGGGTGGCGCAGCCGCCGGAGCAGTGCTCGCACACCGACGGCGAAGAAATCAGGTCGAAGGGTCGGGAGCGGAACCGGTAGGCGGCCGAGGTGAGCGCGCCGACCGGGCAGATCTGGATGGTGTTGCCGGAGAAGTACGACTCGAAGGGGTCGCCCTCGCCGGTGCCGACCTGCTGGAGCGCGCCCCGCTCGATCAGCTCGATCATCGGGTCGCCCGCGACCTGGTTGGAGAACCGGGTGCAGCGGGCGCACAGCACGCACCGCTCGCGGTCGAGCAGCACCTGGGTGGAGATGGGGACGGGCTTCTCGTAGGTGCGCTTCTTGCCCTCGAAGCGGGACTCGGCGTTGCCGTGCGACATCGCCTGGTTCTGGAGCGGGCACTCGCCGCCCTTGTCGCAGACCGGGCAGTCCAGCGGGTGGTTGATGAGCAGGAGCTCCATCACACCCTTCTGGGCCTTCTCCGCGACCGGCGAGGAGAGCTGGGTCTTGACCACCATCCCGTCGGTGCAGGTGATGGTGCAGGACGCCATGGGCTTGCGCTGGCCCTCGACCTCGACGATGCACTGTCGGCAGGCGCCGGCCGGGTCGAGGAGCGGGTGGTCGCAGAAGCGGGGGATCTCGATGCCGAGCTGTTCGGCGGCCCGGATGACCAGGGTGCCCTTGGGCACGCTGATCTCGGCGCCGTCGATGGTCAGCGTCACCAGGTCCTCGGGCGGGACCGCCGCCTCTCCCCCACCGGAGGGAGCGTTGGTGGTCACAGTCATGCGTGCACCTCCGTACGGTCGGCCCAGGCCGTCGACTTGGCCGGGTCGAAGGGGCAGCCACGGCCCGTGATGTGCTGCTCGTACTCCTCGCGGAAGTACTTGAGCGAGGAGAAGATCGGCGAGGCGGCGCCGTCGCCGAGGGCGCAGAAGGACTTGCCGTTGATGTTGTCGGCGATGTCGTTCAGCTTGTCGAGGTCGGCCATCTGTCCCTTGCCGGCCTCGATGTCGCGCAGCAGCTGCACCAGCCAGTACGTCCCCTCGCGGCAGGGCGTGCACTTGCCGCAGGACTCGTGGGCGTAGAACTCGGTCCAGCGGGTGACGGCGCGGACGACGCAGGTCGTCTCGTCGAAGCACTGAAGTGCCTTCGTGCCGAGCATGGAACCCGCGGCGCCCACTCCCTCGTAGTCGAGCGGGACGTCGAGGTGCTCGTCGGTGAACATCGGCGTGGAGGAACCGCCCGGCGTCCAGAACTTCAGCCGGTGGCCCGGGCGCATCCCGCCGCTCATCTCCAGCAGCTGGCGCAGCGTGATGCCGAGGGGCGCCTCGTACTGGCCGGGGGAGGCGACATGGCCGCTGAGGGAGTAGAGCGTGAAGCCGGGGGACTTCTCGCTGCCCATCGAGCGGAACCATTCCTTGCCCCGGTTGATGATGGCGGGAACCGACGCGATCGATTCGACGTTGTTCACCACAGTCGGGCACGCGTAGAGGCCCGCGACGGCGGGGAAGGGGGGACGGAGCCGCGGTTGACCCCGGCGGCCTTCGAGCGAGTCGAGCAGTGCGGTCTCCTCACCGCAGATGTACGCGCCCGCGCCCGCGTGCACGGTGAGCTGGAGGTCGAGTCCGCTGCCCAGGACGTTCTCGCCGAGGAAGCCGGCCTCGTAGGCCTCGCGCACGGCCTCGTGCAGCCGCCGCAGTACGGGGACGACTTCTCCCCGCAGATAGATGAAGGCGTGGGACGACCTGATGGCGTAGCACGCGATGACGATGCCCTCGATGAGGCTGTGCGGGTTCGCGAAGAGGAGCGGAATGTCCTTGCACGTTCCGGGCTCCGACTCGTCGGCGTTGACAACGAGATAGTGCGGCTTGCCGTCCCCCTGCGGGATGAACTGCCACTTCATTCCCGTCGGGAAGCCGGCGCCGCCGCGGCCGCGGAGACCGGACTCCTTGACGTACGCGATGACGTCGTCCGGGGACATGGCGAGCGCCTTGCGCAGGCCCTCGTATCCGTCGTGCCTCCGGTAGACGTCCAGCGTCCAGGACCGGTCCTCGTCCCAGAAGGCCGACAGCACGGGTGCGAGCAGCTTCTCCGGGCTCATGTCCTTGAGTTCGGGTGCCAAGGTCATCACTCCCCCTCCTCGGCTACGGGACCCGACGGGTGCGACGGGTCGGAGGCCGACGTGTCCTGCGGCGCGTCGTGCGAGCTGAGGTGCTCGGCGGGCGACGGCTCGTGCGGCGGGGTGTCGCGGGGTGCCTCACCGCGCGGGTGCACCACACGCGCGGGCGCGGCCTCTCCCTTGGCCAGCTTCAGACCGATCAGCGAGGCGGGTCCCGCGCTTCCGGTGGCCTCGACGGCTCCCTCGCGTTCGTCGGGGAAGCCGGCCAGGATGCGGGCGGTCTCCTTGAAGGTGCACAGGGGCGCCCCGCGGGTGGGCGCGACCGGGCGGCCGGCGCGCAGGTCGTCGACCATGCGCTTGGCGCTCTCGGGGGTCTGGTTGTCGAAGAACTCCCAGTTGACCATCACCACGGGCGCGAAGTCGCAGGCCGCGTTGCACTCGATGTGCTCCAGGGTGACCTTGCCGTCGTCGGTGGTCTCGCCGTTGCCGACGCCCAGGTGCTCCTGGAGCTCCTCGAAGATCGCGTCGCCGCCCATGACGGCGCACAGGGTGTTGGTGCACACCCCGACCTGGTAGTCACCGCTCGGCCGGCGCCGGTACATGGTGTAGAAGGTGGCGACCGCGGTCACCTCGGCCGTGGTGAGGCCCAGCATCTCCGCGCAGAACCGCATGCCGGTGCGCGTGACGTGGCCCTCCTCCGACTGCACGAGGTGCAGCAGCGGCAGGAGGGCGGACCGGGAGTCCGGGTAGCGGGCGATGACCTCGCGCGCGTCCGTCTCCAGCCGGGACCGGACGTCGTCCGGGTAGTCCGGCGCGGGCAGTTCGGGCATGCCCAGGCTGACGCCCCGCTCCGAAGAAGAGGTGGTCACCGGTCGACGCCTCCCATCACGGGGTCGATGGACGCGACGGCGACGATGACGTCGGCGACCTGGCCGCCCTCGCACATCGCCGCCATGGCCTGAAGGTTGGTGAAGGACGGGTCGCGGAAGTGGACCCGGTAGGGGCGGGTGCCGCCGTCGGAGACGACGTGCACCCCGAGCTCGCCCTTGGGCGACTCGACCGCCGCGTACGCCTGTCCCGGCGGGACGCGGAAGCCCTCGGTGACCAGCTTGAAGTGGTGGATCAGGGCCTCCATGGAGGTGCCCATGATCTTCTTGATGTGGTCGAGGGAGTTGCCGAGGCCGTCCGGTCCCAGGGCGAGCTGGGCGGGCCAGGCGATCTTCTTGTCGGCGACCATGACCGGTCCGGGCTGGAGCCGGTCCAGGCACTGCTCGACGATGCGCAGCGACTGGCGCATCTCCTCCAGCCGGATCAGGAAGCGGCCGTAGGAGTCGCAGGTGTCGGCGGTCGGGACCTCGAAGTCGTAGGTCTCGTAGCCGCAGTAGGGCTGGGCCTTGCGCAGGTCGTGGGGCAGGCCGGTGGAGCGCAGGATCGGACCGGTGGCGCCGAGGGCCATGCAGCCGGCCAGGTCGAGGTAGCCGACGTCCTGCATACGGCCCTTGAAGATGGGGTTCCCGGTGGCGAGCTTGTCGTACTCCGGGAGGTTCTTCTTCATCTTCTTCACGAACTCGCGGATCTGGTCCACCGCGCCGGGCGGCAGGTCCTGGGCGAGTCCGCCGGGGCGGATGTACGCGTGGTTCATCCGCAGGCCGGTGATGAGCTCGTAGATGTCGAGAATGAGTTCACGATCACGGAATCCGTAGATCATGATCGTGGTGGCGCCGAGCTCCATGCCGCCGGTGGCGATGCACACCAGGTGGGAGGAGAGCCGGTTCAGCTCCATCAGGAGCACGCGGATGATCGTGGCCCGGTCGGGCACCTGGTCCTCGATGCCGAGGAGCTTCTCGACCGCGAGGCAGTACGCCGTCTCGTTGAAGAACGGCGTCAGGTAGTCCATGCGCGTCACGAACGTGGTGCCCTGGGTCCACGTCCGGTACTCGAGGTTCTTCTCGATGCCGGTGTGGAGGTAGCCGATGCCGCAGCGGGCCTCGGTGACGGTCTCGCCGTCGATCTCCAGGATCAGGCGGAGCACACCGTGGGTGGACGGGTGCTGCGGACCCATGTTGACGACGATGCGCTCGTCGTCGGCTCGGGCCGCGGTCTCGACGACCTCGTCCCAGTCGCCACCGGTGACGGTGTAGACGGTGCCCTCGGTGGTTTCACGAGGGGAGGCGTGCGAAGTGCTCATGAGTACGACCTCCGCTGGTCCGGAGCCGGGATCTGGGCGCCCTTGTACTCGACGGGGATGCCGCCGAGGGGGTAGTCCTTGCGCTGCGGGAAGCCCTGCCAGTCGTCCGGCATCATGATCCGCGTCAGGGCGGGGTGACCGTCGAAGACGATGCCGAAGAAGTCGTACGTCTCGCGCTCGTGCCAGTCGTTCGTCGGATAGACCGAGAACAGCGACGGGATGTGCGGGTCGCTGTCGGGGGCGCTGACTTCCAGGCGGATCAGCCGGTTGTGGGTGATCGAGCGCAGGTGGTAGACGGCGTGCAGCTCGCGGCCCTTGTCGTTCGGGTAGTGCACGCCGCTGACGCCGGTGCACAGCTCGAAGCGCAGCGCGGGGTCGTCGCGCAGGGTGCGGGCGACCCGGACCAGGTGCTCGCGTTCGATGTGGAAGGTGAGTTCGCCGCGGTCGACGACCGTCTTCTCGATGGCGTTCTCGGGGAGCAGGTCCTGCTCCTCCAGGGCGCCCTCGAGTTCGTCGGCGACCTCGTCGAACCAGCCCCCGTAGGGGCGGGCCGCCGGTCCCGGGAGCCGGACCGAGCGGACCAGCCCGCCGTAGCCGGAGGTGTCGCCGCCGTTGTTGGCGCCGAACATCCCGCGCTGGACGCGGATCTCCTCGCCGCCCTGTCCGCGCTGGCCGGGGAGGTTCTCGGCGGAGAGGTCCTTCTCGGGGTTCACGCCGTCACCCGCGGTGCCGTTCGCGTCGCTCATCGCAGCAGCCCCTTCATCTCGATAGTGGGCAGGGCCTTGAGCGCCGCCTCCTCCGCCTCGCGGGCCGCCTCCTCGGCGTTCACGCCGAGCTTGGAGGTCTGGATCTTCTGGTGGAGCTTGAGGATCGCGTCCATCAGCATCTCGGGGCGGGGCGGGCAGCCGGGGAGATAGATGTCGACGGGGACGACGTGGTCGACGCCCTGGACGATCGCGTAGTTGTTGAACATGCCGCCCGAGGAGGCGCAGACCCCCATGGAGATCACCCACTTGGGGTTCGGCATCTGGTCGTAGACCTGCCGCAGCACGGGCGCCATCTTCTGGCTGACCCGCCCGGCGACGATCATGAGGTCCGCCTGCCGCGGTGAGCCGCGGAAGACCTCCATGCCGAAGCGCGCCAGGTCGTAGCGGCCGGCGCCGGTGGTCATCATCTCGATGGCACAGCAGGCGAGGCCGAACGTGGCGGGGAAGACGGACGACTTGCGCACCCAGCCCGCGGCCTGCTCGACCGTGGTCAGCAGGAAGCCGCTCGGCAGCTTTTCTTCGAGTCCCATGACTTGTGGCCCCTCAGTCCCATTCCAGGCCGCCGCGCCGCCATACGTACGCGTACGCGACGAAGACGGTGAGCACGAAGAGCAGCATCTCCACGAGCCCGAAAAGCCCCAGGGCGTCGAAGGTGACGGCCCAGGGGTAGAGGAAGACGATCTCGATATCGAAGATGATGAAGAGCATCGCCGTCAGGTAGTACTTGATGGGGAAGCGCCCGCCGCCGGCCGGCGTGGGGGTCGGTTCGATACCGCACTCGTACGCCTCGAGCTTGGCGCGGTTGTACCGCTTCGGACCGATCAGCGTGGCCATGACCACGGAGAAGATCGCAAAGCCTGCCCCGAGGGCTCCCAGTACGAGGATGGGCGCATACGCGTTCACCGCTCCTCGCTCCTCTCAGTCGGCACTGACTGCTGGCGGTTGTGCAGTGGGCTCACCCGCCTCAACAGCCCCACGAACCACGCCCGCCCCGGCGAAGATCGAGAACATGTGAAGCAGGTCACAAGCCCAACCGCTCCGCATCTTATGCCCGTGGGTCTGTGATCTGCGACACGGGGTATTGCACAAGCTTTGTGATCTCCACCACCTGACGAACGATCATGAAGTCGGATGAGCGGTGATCTTCACACGCCAAGCATCCACGTGGTCACCAAAGGTGACATTTTCCCTCGTCAGCGCAGCTCAGAAGGGCTGTCTCAATATCAAGACGCTTCCCGCGCATGCAAATTGGTGCTGGACTTGATCTCTTGATAGAGGAGCGTTCACACATCAGAGGGGACGGGCGGCGGGATGTGGACGTGTGCACGCGTTCACGAAGTCCCGGCGCCACGTTCCGGCCACCGGGCCGTCACCCTCGCCTGCTCCACCGATCCGGGCGCCCCGTCGACCCGACGCCGCCCTCGCACCCGCCGTCGACCCGGCCGTCGATTCCGCGGCCGTCGATTCCGCGGCCGTCCGAAGCGCGGGCCGACGCTCCGGACGCGACGGCTGGGGTAATCGTTCCGTGACCTCCGTCACATTCATGAGAGCCGCATGAGAGGAGGGATTGGCCAACCAGTCCAACCGGTGGTAAGCGCGGGGCAATTCGGGCGTAACGATGAAAGTACGTGATCACGGGCCGATCACGGGCGCCCGCAATGTCCGTTACGGCGTCAATAAAGAACGACACGCCCGGGATTCGGAGCCCCGATTGAACAACTGTGGCGCAGCACACGTTTCTTGAAGATATGAAGCAGCCCCTGGTACCGGTTGTTCCCATGTCCCACACCGCTCACATACGCAGCCACCGGAAGCCCCGCCGTACCGCGACGTCCACGATCGCGATGCGGGCCGGAGTTGCCGGTGGCGTCCTCAGCACCCTGGCAGTGGCCGGGGCGTCGGGTTCGGCGAACGCCGCCGAGCCGGTGACGCAGACCCTCGAACTGCCCACCCTGACGGCCGACCTGGCCGCTCAGGCCGCCCAGTCCGCGGAGGCCACCCAGCAGGCGGCCGCGAACTACCAGCTGCGGGCCGAGCGTGACGCGGCCGCCGCAAAGGCCGCGAAGGAGGCCAAGGCGGACCTCGCCGAGGCCAAGAAGAAGGCCGAAGCGAAGAAGAAGGCCGCCGAGGAGGCCCGCAAGGCCGCCGCCGAGCGTGCCGCGCGCGACGCCGAGCGCCCCGCCCTCTCCACCGCCTCCGCCACGACCACCGCCTCCGCGCCCGCCGGCGGCAGCGTCGCGACGGTCATCGCCTTCCTCAAGGCGCAGGTGGGCGACGCCTACGTCATGGGTGCCACGGGTCCCAACGCCTGGGACTGCTCGAGCCTGGTGCAGGCCGCGTTCCGGCAGGTCGGCGTCGACCTGCCGCGCGTCTCGCAGGACCAGTCGACGGTCGGCACCGACATTCCGCTGTCGCAGATCCAGGTCGGCGACATCCTGTACTGGGGCGGCAAGGGCTCCGCGTACCACACGGGTGTCTACATCGGAGGCGGCCAGTACCTGGACGCAGCCAACCCGTCCAAGGGCGTCGTCATCCAGGACCTCTCCGGCTACCCGGCGTCGGGTGCCGTGCGCGTGCTCTGAGCCGCGCTCATACGGGCCGAAGGGTCGCTGCCTCGGGGGCAGCGGCCCTCCTCGTGTTCGCGCCTTGCGCCCGAGGTGGGGGGTTTTCGCCCCCGCCGCCCCTTCCCGTCCCGAACCTGGGGCTCCGCCCCAGACCCCGCTCCTCAAACGCCGGAGGGGCTGATTCGGCCCGTGACGGCCCCTCACGGGGCCCCGGGGCGAACGCCGACGGCCGGAGTCCGATGTCCGGACCCCGGCCGCTCACAGCGCCGCTCACGGCTTCGCGCCCTATGGGCGCTCACTCACACTCCTCAGGCGGTGAGCCCGCCCGCCTGCCGCGCCCGGCGACGCAGCACCACGACCACGCCCGCGCCGAGGCCCAGCGCCAGCAGTGCCGCTCCGCCGATCAGCGCCGTCCCGCCGGCACCGGTGGACGCCAGGCCGCCCTGGACGTCGTCGCCCGTGTCGCCACCGGACGTGCCGCCCTGCTGTCCCGTCCCGGCCGAGGGCGATGCCGATGCCGAGGCCGAGGGGGACGGCGTGCCGCCGCCGTTCTGGCCCGTGCCGCCGTCCGTCTGCCCGTCCGAGCCGTCCGCGCCGTTCAGGACGATCCAGGCGGAGTCGTTGGTGTGGTCGGAGTCGAACGGGTTGTCCCACTCCGGCAGCGCCACCCGGGCCTTGGCGCCCTCGACGACCCGGTCGACGCGCAGCTCGAACGGGAAGCTCAGCTCGGCGTCCTCCAGCAGCGGGGTGCTCACCCAGCAGCGGTAGCCGCGCTCGCCCTCGGAGATCTCGGTCTCCCCGCACTCCTCCGGGGCCTTGGTGACGGTCGCGCCCTCGGGCACGGCCACGGTGAACGTGATGGGCTCACCGCCGGAGCGCAGCGCGCTGACCCAGGCCGGGCCGTTGTTGCGGAAGCCGATCTCCGCCGTGACGGTGTCGCCGGCCTCGGCCGCCTCCGAGGCGCCGGTCAGCTCCAGGTCGTAGGTGTTCGTCGTGGGCAGGTCCAGCTCGGCGTACTTGGTGTAGTCCGCCGGGTTCGCGCCCGGGACCTTCCTCAGCTTCAGGTCCGGTCCGCTGCCCTGCCGGTAGTCCTTGGCCGCGCGCAGGCCGGCGGCCTCGCTCGGCGGGACCGCGGAGAAGGAGTAGGTGAAGATGTCGTTCAGCGCGAAGTCCGCGGTCCGCACCCTCAGCGGCTTGGCCAGCGCGTACGCCGTACCGGCCTCGATGGTGTCCTCGAAGGTGCAGATGACGTCGGTGCCCTGCCGCAGCAGCGGGCCCGTGGTCACCTCGGAGTAGGCGCAGTTGCCGTACGAGCCGGGGAAGGACACCCCGCGGGAGCCGTGGAACCTCAGCACCGCGCCCTCGGACGGCATGCTGCCGACGTTGCGCAGTCCGACGGGCGCCTTGTAGGTGTCGCCCGCCTCCAGGTCACCGGGCCGGGGCAGTTCGCGGTTGAGGAACTCGGGGCCGCCGACGAGTACGTCGATGTCGAGCGGCGCGAACTCCAGGCCCTCGCCCTCACCGGTGACGGTGATGGTGCCGAAGTCCCCGGCCTCGCTGGCGTCGTTGACGTCGAGCCGGATGCCGCCGACCCGGTTGTACTGCTGCCCGGCGTAGAGCTCGCTGCCCGTGCAGACGGCGACGAGGCCGTCGGCGTCGCAGGGGAGCTCCACCGAGGCGACGCCCTCCAGCCCGGTGGCGTCGATGCGGATGGTGTAGTCACCGGTGAACACGGGCGGGATGTCGCCTTCGCCCTCGAACTCCTCCCCCGGGACGTTCAGCCGCAGGTCGACCTGCGGCTCCGAGGGCTCTCCGTTGTCGGAGGCCAGCGACAGGTCGACCCGGTCCGCACCGGTGATGGTCACGGGAAGGGGCGCGTCGGCCGCCCGGGCGGTGCCCGCGGCACCGGCCGCGATCAGACTCGTGGCGGCCACCAGCCCCAGGGCTCTGAGCGGCCCCAGCCGCCGGTTTGCCTGCTGTGTCATGGAAGGCTCTTTCGTCGTACGGGACGTGCCTGAGTGATTACGTCCCGTACGACACCGACCACAGCCGAACAGTTGTCCACAGATGCGTTACGCAATGATCACAATGGACCACCCCGGTCGCAGTGGACCACCGGCCGCGTCGGTCAGGCCTTCGGCGCCACCTTGCTCAGACCGTTGATGATGCGGTCCATCGCGTCGCCGCCCGTCGGGTCGGTCAGGTTGGCGAGCAGCTTCAGGGTGAACCGCATCAGCATCGGGTGCGTCAGCCCGCGCTGGGCGGCGATCTGCATGACCTTCGGGTTGCCGATGAGCTTCACGAAGGCGCGGCCCAGCGTGTAGTAGCCGCCGTAGGTGTCCTTCAGCACGCGCGGGTAGCGCTGGAGCGCGATCTCCCGCTGGGCGGGGGTCGCACGCGCGTGGGCCTGGACGATCACGTCGGCGGCGATCTGCCCGGACTCCATGGCGTAGGCGATGCCCTCGCCGTTGAACGGGTTCACCAGACCGCCCGCGTCGCCGACGAGCAGCAGCCCGCGCGTGTAGTGCGGCTGGCGGTTGAAGGCCATGGGGAGCGCGGCGCCGCGGATCGGGCCGGTCATGTTGTCGGGCGTGTAGCCCCAGTCCTCCGGCATGGAGGCGCACCAGGCCTTGAGGACCTCGCGCCAGTCGAGCTCCTTGAAGGCCTCCGAGGTGTTGAGCACGCCGAGGCCGACGTTGCTCGTGCCGTCGCCCATGCCGAAGACCCAGCCGTAACCGGGCAGCAGACGGTCCTGCGGGCCGCGGCGGTCCCACAGTTCCAGCCAGGACTCCAGGTAGTCGTCGTCGTGGCGGGGCGAGGTGAAGTACGTGCGGACCGCGACGCCCATCGGGCGGTCCTCGCGGCGGTGCAGGCCCATCGCCAGGGACAGCCGGGTGGAGTTGCCGTCGGCGGCCACCACCAGCGGGGCGTGGAAGGTGACCTCGCGCTTGTCCTCGCCGAGCTTGGCCTTCACGCCCGTGATGCGCCCGGTGCGGTCGTCGACGATCGGCGCGCCGACGTTGCAGCGCTCGTACAGCCGGGCGCCCGCCTTCTGGGCCTGCCGGGCGAGCTGCTCGTCGAAGTCGTCGCGCTTGCGGACCAGGCCGTAGTCCGGGAAGGAGGCGAGATCCGGCCAGTCCAGCTGGAGGCGGACCCCGCCGCCGATGATGCGCAGGCCCTTGTTGCGCAGCCAGCCGGCCTCCTCGGAGATGTCGATGCCCATCGACACCAGCTGCTTCACTGCGCGCGGGGTGAGGCCGTCGCCGCACACCTTCTCCCGCGGGAACTCGGTCTTCTCCAGCAGGAGCACGTCGAGTCCGGACCGGGCCAGGTGGTAGGCGGTGGTGGAGCCGGCCGGCCCCGCGCCTACCACGATGACATCGGCGGTGTTGTCGGAGAGGGGCTCGGTCACGGCGGGATCTCCCCAAGTTCGAAATCTGCGTGCCGACCGGCACTGGACATGGGCAGTCTATTCAGCACGATTGATCACCCGGCTGAAGGGCTGCCCCGTGAACCGAGCTCTACCCGCTGTACGGCTGCGCGTCCCCACCCACGAGGACGCCTTCGCCTGGCACCGGATCTTCGACGATCCGGACGTCATGGAGTTCCACGGCGGCACGTCGGCGGAGCTGTCGGTCTACGAGGAGCTCACCGCCCGCCAGCGCCGGCACGACGCCGAACTCGGCTTCTGCCTGTGGAGCATGCTCGACGAGTCCGGCCGGGTCATCGGCTTCACCGGGGCCCAACCGTGGGAGCGCAACTGGGGCCCGACCGGCGAGATCGAGATCGGCTGGCGGCTCGCCCGGGAACACTGGGGCAAGGGGTACGTCACCGCGGCGGCCCGGCAGACGCTGGAACGGGTGGCGGCGACGGGCCTGAAGGGCGTGGTGGCGATGGTGGACGCCCGCAACACCCGTTCCGTAGCGGTCACCCGGCGGCTCGGGATGCGCCTCGCCGAGACGTTCACACTCCCGCCCGACCCGCGAGAGGCCCACTGCTACCGGCTGGATCTCTGACCCCGACAACCACCAACCATCGTTACTCACAGTAATCAATTGTCACGGAACGCCACTTGATGCTTCCGGCGGGCACGGCGCGGGTCTACTCTGCCGGTACCGCTTGGGGGGTGACGTCCGTGCGTATGACACCCAGGACACCGACGCCCGAAGTGCGCGTGCCGCGCCTGGTCGGTCTGATGGCCGTGGACGCCCGCGAGTCCGCCCGGGCGCGCGGCCTGTCCGTCAACGCCCCCGACCGGCCGGACTTCCCGTTCGTCGTCGTCGACTACGTCGTACGGCAGTACCCGCAGCCCGGCACGGAGGTGCCGCGGGACTCCGTGGTCCACGTGTGGTTCGACTTCGGTGAGGGCGAGGGCGGCGGAGGGGTGCGCGAGCCGCGCGGACCGGTGCCGCCGACGGGCGGGCTCCAGCGGGAACTGGACGAGCCCGCCCTCCCCCACGCGGTGATGCTCAGCTCTCCTTGAAGCCCCGGTGCAGCGCCACCACACCGCCCGTCAGATTGCGCCACGCCACCCGCGACCAGCCCGCCCCCTTCAGCCGGCCGGCCAGCGCGGGCTGGTCCGGCCAGTCGCGGATGGACTCGGCGAGATAGACGTACGCGTCCGGGTTGGACGACACCGACCGGGCGACCGGCGGCAGCGCGCGCATCAGGTACTCGGTGTAGACGGTGCGGAACGGCGCCCACGTCGGGTGCGAGAACTCGCAGATGACGATCCGCCCGCCGGGCCGGGTCACCCGGTGCATCTCGCGCAGCGCCGCGTCCGTGTCCTGCACGTTGCGCAGCCCGAAGGAGATGGTGACGGCGTCGAAGACGTCGTCCTTGAAGGGCAGCCGGGTCGCGTCGCCGGCGGTGTACGGCAGCCAGTCACGGTTCCGCTTGCCGACCCGGAGCATGCCCTGGGAGAAGTCGCAGGGCACGACGTAGGCACCGGCGCGGGCGAAGGGCATCGACGAGGTGCCCGTACCGGCGGCCAGGTCCAGGATCTTCTGCGCGGGCCGGGCGTCGACGGCCTTCGCGACCTCCTTGCGCCATCGCCGGTCCTGGCCGAGGGACAGCACATCGTTCGTCAGGTCGTATCGTTCCGCGACGTCGTCGAACATCGAGGCGACTTCGTGCGGCTGCTTGTCCAGGGATGCGCGGGTCACCCGCCCATTCTTGCAGCCCGCCCGCCCGGCAGGAGCGTCGGCTTCCGGCGCGCGGCGACGTCCTCGACCCAGCCGCACGCGAGCACGAAGCCGCCGATCAGGACCCAGCCGACGCCGAACACGAACCACTGGCTCTCCAGGGGCAGATGCGCCTGGAACGCGGGCACCTCCCAGAACCGGTCGATCAGCGGCACGGCCAGGATCAGCGCCACCTCGTGCCAGAGGTAGATCGTCACGGCGCGCGCGTTGAACACGGCGACCAGCCGGGAACGGGACGGTCCGACGAGGCCCGCGTACTCCTTGGCGTACATCAGCGGCGTCACGAACCCGGCCGACCAGAAGGCCTGCGCGAGCGGGTTGTCGTCCAGGTCGTAGGTGCCGCCGTACGCGGACCGGTGGGCGAGGGCGTACCAGCCGCCGTAGGCGAGCGCGGCGAGCGACGCCACGGCGACGGCGAGGGGGCGCAGCCGCCCGAGCACGCCCTCGTGGTGGGCGAAGCCGAGGAGCCAGCAGAACAGGAACGTCGCGAGGTCGGTGAGGGCGCTGCCGAGCCGCCCCTCCGGCGGCTGCCACACGTACGTCAGGACGACGACGGGGACGAGCGACAGCACCAGCACCACGAGCGGCGACAGCCGGAACACCCGCAGCAGCAGCGGGGAGAGCAGCACGAACCACAGGTACGTCCGCAGGTACCAGACGATCTCCCAGGCCTGTTCGGCCCAGGCACTGCCCGGCGGGTCGCCGAGCGGCACGATCCAGTACACGATCCGCCACCCCGGCATCCAGCCGTGCACCAGCATCGCGGTGACCACGAAGAGGCCCCAGAACCAGAACGGCGGCAGCAGGCGGCGGACCCGGCCCCGGATCACCGTGAGCGCGGGGCGCCGCAGCGACCTGGCCATCAGGGTGCCGGCCAGCCCGAACATCACCCCCATCGACGGGAAGACCATCCCCGCCCAGGCCCAGCCGAAGGTGTGGTACGCCACGACCCGGACGAGGGCCACCGCGCGCAGGACGTCGAAGTACCCGTCGCGGCCCGGCGGGGCCGTGGCCTGCCGGCGCACGGCCCCCTTGCGGTGCGCCCCCATCAGCCGCCCGTCCCCGCCGACGGCATCCCGACCTCGCCCGTCCGCTTCAGCTTCTGCCAGCGCAGCCGGCCGCCGGTCAGGGCGGTGACACAGGAGTGGATGAGGACGAGGTACATCATCTGCCGGTACGCGAACTGCTGTAGCGGCATCATCAGCAGATACCGGTACTTCTCCCGGTCGAGCCGGAAGGCGTACGCGGCGCACGCCAGCTGCACGCCCAGGACGGCCAGCCAGGCCAACAGGGCGGCCTCGAAGTCGACGAAGAGCATCGAGTGCACGGTGAACACGTCGATGAGCGGCGCGAACACCGGCGTGACGATCTGGAAGAGCACCACCAGCGGCATGCCGACCCTCCCGAACCGTCCCGAGGGCCCCTTGTCGGTCAGGGACTTGCGGTGCTTCCACAGCGCCTGCATGGTGCCGTACGACCAGCGGTGGCGCTGGGACCAGAGCTGCCGCAGCGAGCGTGGGGCCTCGGTCCACGCGCGTGCGTGCTCCTCGTAGACGACCCGCCATCCCCCGCGGTGCAGCGCGATGGTGATGTCGGTGTCCTCGGCGAGGGTGTCCTCGCTCATCCCGCCCGCCTGGAGCACCGCCTCGCGGCGGAACGCGCCGATCGCGCCGGGGATGGTCGGCATGCAGCGCAGCAGGTCGTACATGCGCCGGTCGAGGTTGAAGCCCATCACGTACTCGATGTGCTGCCAGGCGCCGATGAGCGTGGAGCGGTTGCCGACCTTGGCGTTGCCCGCGACGGCGCCCACCGACGGATCGGCGAAGGGCTGTACCAGGCGGCCCACGGTGTCCGGTTCGAAGACGGTGTCGCCGTCCATCATCACGACGATGTCGTGCCGGGCGCTGCGGATGCCGGTGTTCAGGGCGGCCGGCTTGCCCGCGTTCTCCTGCCGGATCACCCGGACGCCCGGCAGGCCGAGCGCTTCGGCGAGGTCCGCCGTGCCGTCCGTGGAGCCGTCGTCGACGACGACGATCTCGATCGGATGGGTGCTCCCGGCCAGCGACCGCAGGGTGTTCTCGATGCACTCCTTCTCGTTGTACGCCGGGACGATCACGCTGACCGGCCGGGTGACGGCCGGCCCCCAGCTGAAGCGGCGTCTGTTGCGCTGCCGGTGGTGGCGCCGGGCGAGGACGAGCATCAGCCCGAACCGCCCCAGGACGGCCACGCCCACGATCGCCAGGCCGGCCGAGAGCGCGGGCACCGTCCACTCGGCGACGGTGACGGCCGCGATGAGCGCCTTGCCCTCGTAGAGGGTCGTGCCGGTGGCGGGACGGTGGGATGCCTGGAGCGGGTCGCCGGCACCGGCGGGGACGGCGGCACCGGCGGGTTGTTGCCGCTGTTCGGCCATCGCGCCGCTGACGGTGGTGAAGGTGTACCCCTCCGCCCGCATCTTCTCGATGTACTTCGCCAGCGCCGCGACGGTCTGCGTGCGATCGCCGCCGGAGTCGTGGAAGAGCACCGAGGCGCCCTCCCCGTCCTCCGGGGTGGCCCCTTCGACGATCCTCGCGACGCCCGGTTCCTTCCAGTCCTCGCTGTCGGTGTCGATGAAGACGCTGGTGTACCCGTCCTCGCCGAGCTGCTGGTAGACCTGCCAGCTGTAGTTGTCGACGGCGTCCGGCTCGGAGGAGTACGGCGCCCGGAACAGCGTGGTGGTGATCCCGGCCGCGCCCGCGAGCGCGAGCTGGGTCTGCTCCATCTCGCGGGTGACGCGGGAGGCGCTCTGGTACGACAGGTCGACGTGGGTGAAGGTGTGGACGCCGATCTCGTGGCCCTGGTCGACCAGGTCCTTCACGATGTCGGGGTGGCGCGACACCATCGAGCCGACCACGAAGAACGTGCCCGGAACGTCGTACTCCTCCAGGACCTCCATGACCTTCGGGGTCCAGGTGGGGTCCGGTCCGTCGTCGAAGGTGAGCACGATCGTCCTGTCCGGGACGGAGACGGTCTCGGCCTGCCCGCCGGGGAAGGTGAGGATCGGGCCGCCGTCGAGAATCTCGTCGGGCACCTCGGAGGCCGATGCCCCGGTGCGGACCCGCTGGTCGTCGCCGACCTCGGAGCGCAGATAGCCGTCGAGCAGCAGCACACAGGTCAGGGCGAGCAGGAGCAGCAGCGCGAGGAGGACCCGCGGCCGGTGCAGCGCCGCGGCCCGCCCGGCGGCGCGCTCCATTCGGGTGGGGGCGCGGCGCCGGCCGCGCGCGGGGGGCGCGGCGATCATGACGCCGCCGAGGGGGTGGGTACGGCGGTGGCGCTCGGGGCACCGGCCGGCGGGGACGGCGGTGTGCCGGTGGGGGCCACCCCGCCGCGCGGACCCGCGCCGCCACCGGGACCGGCCTCCCCCTGTCCTCCTCCGAACGGCAGCAGCGAGGCCGGCGTGACCGAGGTGCCGATGCCCAGGAAGGCCATCCCCAGCACGACCGCG
Source organism: Streptomyces sp. NPDC031111 (assembly GCF_055570675.1). Taxonomy (NCBI): domain Bacteria; kingdom Bacillati; phylum Actinomycetota; class Actinomycetes; order Kitasatosporales; family Streptomycetaceae; genus Streptomyces; species Streptomyces sp. NPDC031111. The sequence continues at coordinate 156,253 of NZ_JBVIGS010000002.1, read as the reverse complement.
TACCCGGCGCAGACGGTTCCCAGGAGCAGGCCGATCCGGCGCAGCAGCCTGGCCCGGCGTCCGGAGGAGTCGACGAAGACGGGTCCTTCGCCTGACCCGTTGCGGCGTTTGCGGCGACGGCCGCGCGCGTCGGCGCGGCTTTCGATGGCGGGATCGGAATGCATGGCCCGGACGGTAGGGGCCGCTGTGCGGGGAAAACCCGGCGTTCCCTGTGAGTCTCCCGTGGAAGGGCCGCGAACCTCTCCGTCCCCTGAGAATCAGCCGGGAACCGGGCGTACATCCTCAGAAAGCGCACAGTCCCGTGTGCCACGTTGGCCGTCCACCCGACGTCTCACGAATGGAACGGGCACGATGCGCGGTCCACTGAAGTCCGTTGCCGGGCTCGCCCTCCTCCCGGCCCTGGCCCTGGTCGCGGCCACCGCCGGCTGTTCCGCCGGGGAGACCACGACGGACGCGGCCCCGGCCGCGGACCCCACCACCGCGTACGCCCCGTACGTCAATTCCTCGGCGGCCTCCGACACCGACTCGGCGGGTTCCCCCACGACGTACAACCTGGCGTTCGTGATCTCCTCCGGCAGCGGCTGCACCCCGTACTGGAACGGTACCCAGGACATCGACGACGCGGCCGTGACGTCCCGGATCGCGGGGCTCACCGGGTCCGGCGCCGACGTACGGGTCTCCTTCGGCGGCGCCTCCGGGGACGAGCTGGCGGCCGCCTGCGACAGCGCGGAGGAACTGGCGGACTCGTACGGCACCGCGCTCGACGCGGCCGGCGCCACCCGCGCCGACTTCGACATCGAGGGCGACGAACTCACCGACTCCGCCTCCGTGGACCTGCGTTCGGAGGCGATCGCGCTGCTCCAGGAGGAACGCACGGACCTGGAGGTGTCGTTCACCCTCCCGGTCATGCCGTCCGGGCTCGACGAGGACGGGCTGGCCCTGCTGGAGTCCGCGAACAGCCAGGGCGTCCAGGTCGCCACCGTCAACCTCATGACGATGAACTACGGCGAGTCCTACGACGGTGACATGGGCGATTACGCCCTCGCCTCCGCCGAGGCGGCGAACGTCCAGCTCCAGGAGGTCTTCGGGCTGTCGCAGGCCGATGCCTGGCGGGGCATGGCGCTCACCTCGATGATCGGCGTCAACGACGTGGAGGGGGAGACGTTCACGCTGGAGGACGCGGGGGAGGTGCGTGCCTTCGCGGAGGAGAAGGGGATCGCGTGGGTGTCGATGTGGTCGGCGTTCCGGGACACGGAGTGCGGTGAAGACGCCGCCGCGGATGACGCGTTGACCACTTGCAGCGGGGTGTCCCAGGAGGACGGGGCGTTCGGGGAGGCGTTTTCGGGGTGAGGGCCGCGCCGCCAGGGGCCGGCCTCGCCATGGGTCAGCGCCGCCGGTACACCAGGCGGCCGCCCACGACGGTGGCCACGCACGTGGACGCGCCGTCCCGCACGAGGGCGTCCCGGTCGGGCACGTCGAACACCGCGAACCGCGCGGGTTTCCCGGCGCCGAGGCCCGGCAGCAGCACGAGAGGAACCGGGGAGAGCGCCGCGGGCCCGGGCAGTGCGGGCGGACGCCCCGCCAGGGCGAGCCCGGCCCTGCGCACCGCGTCCAGGGCCTCGCGGCTGCGCAGCTCGCCGGCGACCGCGACCGTTCCGTGCGCCAGCATGCGCTGTACTCCGCGGCGGGCGCTGGCGCCCCGCGCGGACGGTCCGGCGGCCAGCAGTGCCCGTGCACGCTCCCCGAACACCGGCTCGGTACCGAGCCGGTCCGCCTCGCGCGGGTCGGGGTGGTACGCCTGCTCCAGCAGTTCCGGGCCGTAGGGGTTGAGCAGACCGGGCGTCAGGATGCCGGGCCACCGCCGCAGCCGGGCGCCCGGATGACCGGCGGCCAGTTCTTCGTACGGGCCGACGGCGGCGATGTGCGCGCCGTCGACCACGACGGCGGCCTCGGGCGAGGCGTCGGCGGTGTGAAGGGTCAGCACGGGCCGGTCAGTTGGAGGCGAGGAGCTTCAGCTCCGGGTGGGCCGTGCCGCCCTCGATCGCCGTCGAGGAGATGTGGGAGACCACGCGGTCGTCGACGGGGTCGTTCGCCGGGTCGTCGTGCACGACGAGGTGCTCGTACGTCGTCGACCGCTGGGCCGGCACCCGGCCCGCCTTGCGGATCAGGTCGATGATCTCCAGCCGGTTGGAGCGGTGCTTGGCACCGGCGGAGGAGACCACGTTCTCCTCCAGCATGATCGAGCCGAGGTCGTCCGCGCCGTAGTGCAGCGAGAGCTGGCCGATCTCCTTGCCGGTGGTCAGCCAGGAACCCTGGATGTGCGCCACGTTGTCGAGGAAGAGGCGGGCGATGGCGATCATCCGCAGGTACTCGAAGAGGGTGGCCTGGGTGCGGCCCTTCAGGTGGTTGTTCTCGGGCTGGTACGTGTACGGGATGAACGCCCGGAAGCCGCCCGTGCGGTCCTGCACGTCCCGGATCATCCGCAGGTGCTCGATGCGCTCGGCGTTGGTCTCGCCGGTGCCCATGAGCATGGTGGACGTGGACTCCACACCGAGGTTGTGGGCGATCTCCATGATCTCCAGCCAGCGCTCGCCGGACTCCTTGAGCGGAGCGATGGCCTTGCGCGGCCGGGCGGGGAGGAGTTCCGCGCCGGCACCGGCGAAGGAGTCGAGGCCGGCCGCGTGGATGCGCCGGATCGCCTCGTCGACGCCCACCTTGCTGATCCGCGCCATGTGCTCGACCTCGCTCGCCCCCAGGCTGTGGATGACGAGCTGCGGGAACTCCTTCTTGATGGCGGCGAAGTGCTTCTCGTAGTACTCGACGCCGTAGTCCGGGTGGTGACCGCCCTGGAACATGATCTGCGTACCGCCGAGTTCGACGGTCTCGGCGCAGCGCCGCAGGATGTCGTCGAGGTCGCGGGTCCAGCCCTTGGCGGTGTCCTTGGGCGCGGCGTAGAAGGCGCAGAACTTGCACGCCGTGACGCACACGTTCGTGTAGTTGATGTTCCGCTCGATGATGTACGTCGCGATGTGCTCCGTACCGGCGTACTTCCGCCTGCGTACGGCGTCGGCGGCGGCGCCCAGCGCGTGCAGCGGCGCGTCGCGGTAGAGGTCGAGGGCCTCTTCGGGGGTGATCCGCCCACCGGCGGCGGCACGGTCGAGGACGGTCTGAAGGTCGGCCTTCTCGGTCACCGGTGTCCCTTTCGGAAAAGGTGTGGACGGACCGATCCAGCGTACGTCAGCCGGTCGCGCCGGCTGACGTCAGGCCGCGTACGCGCCGATCAGCAGCCCCGCGAAGGCCCCGCCGATCAGGAACGGCCCGAACGGGATGGCCGTCTTGCGGCCCGCCCGCCGCGCGACGACGAGCGCACCCCCGTACAGCGCCCCGAACAGGAACCCGGTGAGGGTGCCGAGCATCACCGTGGGCCAGCCGTACCAGCCGAGGACGGCGCCCGCGCCGAGCGCCAGCTTCACGTCGCCGAAGCCCATGCCGCCCGGGTTGATGAGGAACAGCACGAAGTAGCCGGCGCCCAGCACGAGCGCGCCCAGCAGGGCGGTGGTCCACTGCCCCGCGTGCTCGGGGGCCAGGGCGGCGAGGCCCAGGAGGGCGAGTGAGGTCGCGGCGAAGGGCAGGGTGAGCGGGTCGGGCAGCCGCTGCACCCGGAAGTCGACCGTCGCCAGCAGTACGCCGACGGGCGCGAGCAGCAGCCACACACCCAGCTCGGGCCGGGTCCCGGTGGCGGCGGCGAGGGCGGCGCAGACGAGCGCGGTGACGACGGCGGACGTGACGCCGGGTCCGTACGGCGGTCCCGCGCACCGCCCGCACCGGCCCCGGCCGAGCCAGCCCCCGAGCGGATGCCCCGCCGGACATTCCGTCCGCCACTCCTCCCCGGAGGGGACGGAGAACCGGTAGGCCGCGCGGGGCAGCACCGCGCCGGCCGCCGCGCCCCACAGCGCGGCGGCGACGATCAGCGACACGTCCAGGTAGTCGCTCATCCCGCCGTCGCGACCCCGTCGCGCCACGCCGGCAGCAGTTCGTCGAGGAGCGCCTCGGTGCGGGGCGGCAGCCCGCGGGCGCCGCTGCGGCCGATCAGGTCGGCGGCGAGGGCGGTGAGCCGCTCGGGATCGCCGAGGGCGTGGGTGGCGCGCAGCAGCTCGTTCCACAGCCGCTCGTCGGCCGACGCGGTGCGCAGCGCGGCGTCGAGGGCCTCGATGGCCTTCTCCGCGCGGTTCTTCTCCATGTGGAACTCGGCGAGCGCGAGTCCGGTGTCCGCGACGAGCAGCGGGAGTTGGGCGTCGACGATCTCGTGGGTGAGCCAGCGGTAGCGGCCCTCGGGCCGGTCGGCGAGCAGCGGCCCGCGCACCAGCACCAGCGCGTCGGTGAGCAGCCGGCCGCGCACGGCCCGGCTGTCGACGCCCCGGCCCTGCGTGGCCTCGTGGTACAGCGACCGCAGCACGTCCAGGTCGGAGACGACGGACTTGGCGAGGGTGAGCCGTCCGGTGGTGTCGGTGCCGAGGCGGGGCGTGCCGTCGGGGTCGGTGCCGAGCCAGGCGCGCAGCCGCTCGACGAGCGCGTCGCGCACGTCGTCGGTGACCCCGCGCGGCCACAGCGCGGAGGACAGCACGCGCGGGTGCACGCCCTCGCGGTGCAGGAGCAGCAGCGCGAGCGCCTCGTGCAGCAGGGCGCTGCGCTCGCCGTCCGGGGTGTCCAGGCCGATGATCTCGTACGGACCCACGAGGCGCGCGTACACGGCGGGCCGCCCCTGCTCGCTGATGTCGACGAGGAACGGCGGGGTGTCGCCCGGGCCGTCGGGGCCCCGCTCGGGGTCGGCGTCGGTGAACAGCTCGACGACCGCGCGCTGTTGGGCGACGGGCAGGAGCTGGGCGTCGAGTTCGAGACCGAGGAGCGGCGCGAGCAGCTTGCCCTCGCCGGTGATCTCCATCTCCCAGGCGGCGCCCGGCAGATCGCCGCTGCCGGTGCCCACGAGGTAGCCGATGCCGAGACGGCTCGCGTCGGCGGCGAGTTCGGCGAGGGTGACGGCGTCCTCGGCGGACGGCTCGGCGGCGAGCAGCACGAGGTGCGGGGCCCAACGGGTGTGCTGGGCGGGCCCGGTGCGCCCGGTGAGCACGGAGTCGTGCCCGGCGGCACCGAGTGCGCCCCGCCGCTGCCGCGTCTCGGCCTCCATGGTCTCGATCAGCGCGTCGATGCCGTCGAGGTGGCGCAGCCGGTTGGGCGCGAGCGGGGTCAGGTCCTCGCCGAACCCGACGAGGGTGATGGTCATCCGGTCCGACCAGCCGTTGGTGGCCAGCTCGGCGGCGACGGAGGCGAACACGGCGGCCCGGTCGGTCTCGCTGCCGCTCAGCGAGACGATGCCGGGGACGGACTCCAGGTTGAGCAGCAGCCGCGAGTCGTCCATGGTGCCGAGGCTGACGAGGCCCGGGAAGGGGGCGGCGGTGTCGACGTCCTCGTACCGCTCGGCGTCGTCCCTGGCGAGCATCCAGAACGTCTGGTCCTGCCCGAGCTGCCAGGGCGTCGGCGGCTTCCCGGACGGCTGGGCGAGCTGGAGGTGCAGGTCGCCGTTGCTGAGCCAGGCCGCGTAGACGGTGGGCAGCGGGCGGGACTCTGCGGCGAGGGACGCGGCGAGCCCGCGCAGCGACCGGTCGAGCAGCCGTACGCCCTCGGGGTCGGCGCCGACCAGCAGCGCGTCCTGCACGTCCTGGGCGTCCCCGGTCGGCGTGGGCGGCTCCATCCCGCGCCGGCCGGCGATGCCGCCGAACGCCGACTGCCACAGGGCCTGTCGGCGACGGTGGCCGAGGGCGCCGAGGAGACCGGCGGCGAGCAGCGGGGCGGCGAGGAGGGCCTCGGGGAGACCGAAGGAGGAGGATTCCCCGGCGGGCGTGGCGTGCTGTTGCTCCCGCTCCGCGGGCTGCCGGTGACCGGCGTTGTCGGCCTCGGGCGCGGGGGCGGGCCGCTGCTCGGGCACGGAGACCTCGGCGGCGCCGCTGCCGCCGGCGCCCTGCGCGTGGTCACCGGTCCTGGCGTAGTCGTGGATCTGCTGCTGGACCTCGGGCGAGACCTCGGGTGCCTCGTCGGGCATCTCGACGAGGTCGCCGCCGCGCGCGTCGCCGGGCATCTCCATGATCCAGCCGGGCCGGATCAGGCTGGCCTCGGACAGCTTGGAACCGTCGGGCTGCGTACGGTCCTTGTTGAGCTCGAAGATCTCCTTGTACCGGCGTCCGTCACCGAGGTGCCGCTCGGCGATCTCCCAGAGGGAGTCGTGGTGACGCCCCTCGGGCGGCTGGATCCGGTAGAACTTCGTGTCGCCCCGCTGCTTGGCGCCGGCGGCGCCCGCCGTCTCGGCGTGCGACGCCTGCTCGGCGAGCGCGGCGGCGGCACCGGCCGCCTGTTCCTGCTGCTGGGCGAAGAAGCCGGGCGTCTGCTGAGCGGCGGCCACGGCGGGCTGCTGCCCCCCCTCGAAGCTCTGCCCGAGCTGCGACAGCCCCGGCGCGAAGCCCGCGGCGGTGGCGCTGATCAGCAGCACCGCGGCGACGAGCTGCCGGGCGAGCAGCTGACTGGGCCCGGCCCCGGGCACCCGCCCCGGCACCCCGACCCCCGAGAGGGCGGCCTTCATCTCGACGAGCACACACGCGGTGAACTGGGCCCAGGCCAGCCAGACGACGAAGGTCAGGATGCCGAGGAACGTCTCGACCGAGATGTCCTGCTTGAGCCAGTCCATCGGCTCGAACGACTCCGGGAACGGCCAGCCGGCGGTGACGGCCAGCGCGAACGGCACCCCTACGAGCAGCGCGAGCAGCGCCACGAAGGCGAAGAACGCCTTGACGAAGTCCCCGAACGTCCGCCGTCGCACCCGCACCGGCTGCGGTGTCCGGTTCCGCGGAGTGGCGGAACCCGCGTCCGTCGAGCTTGACGAGCTGGAACTGCGGCGTCGCGGCATGGCGGATGTCCTGGGTTTGTGGAAGGAGGGTCTACTGGGCCTCCAGAGATCCTATTGACTCCCACGGCCGCAGTCGAAGGCGGAGCCGGGTCAGCTTCCGAACTCACCGAGCAGGCCGACGAGAAGAGGAAGGTCGAGGACGAACGGGAAACAGAAAAGAGCAGGGGCGAGGAGTGACACACTCCCCTGCCCCTGCTCCGCCGCGTTGCCCCGTCAGTACAGGGTGGCGTGCAGGTGGCCGTCCACCGAGACGCCCTGCGCCGAGACGGAGGCGCCCAGACCCGCGCTGAGGCCTATGGGGCCGGCCTCGACGTGGGCGCCGAGAGCACCGGCCTCCGCGTGGACGCCGAGGTCGACGTTGGCGGCGCCGGCGCCGGCCAGGCCGCCGGAGACGAAGTCCAGGTCGGCGTCGGAGATTTCGGCGGTTTCGACCTGGGGGGCGAGGTTCATGGCGCGCGTTTCCCTTCGTAGGACCAATTGGCGTGGTGGGGGGAACCCTGATCAAAGCACGCGCGCGAAAGGGCGACCAGTCGTCCGGTCACCGTGCGGGGCTGTCCGGGTCCGCCGGATTCACGACTCCGCCACGTGCGCCGACCACCCGCCCGAATTCTTCACGCCGACCGGTCCCGAACGGGCTTGTGAGCACCCTTGACGCCCTCGTCCGGCGCCTCGAAACGGACCTCCTCGTGAACACTGTGCAGATCCCCGGGAGGTTCCGAAACCGCCCCCTCCGGGCCCGGTTTCAGCCGACCTCGTTCTCCGCGACCGACTGCCCGTGCACCACCACGTCCCCGCCGTAGAACATGCCCGTGAAGACCGGCGCGTACGTCAGTTGCACCTCGACCTCCACCGCGTCCACGGTCGCCGCGACGCAGTGGGTCGCCGCGATGTCCGGCCCGGACATGCCCATCTCCCGGGCGAAGGCCTTCACCCGGGCGTCGCAGTTCTCGAAGTTGATCGGCGCCGGACCGCCCACGTCGTCGTACAGCGCCTCGCGGTCGATGTCCTGAGCGGCGTAACGGGCCGCCTGTTCCGCGATGTCGGCCGCGCGCTCCCGCTTGGAGATGGACATGCCGCCGTCGATGACGAAGGCCGCCAGCGACAGGAACACCAACGCGAAGATGATCACCGCGCCGGCGCCCGAGCCGCGGTCGTCCAGTCGCGCACGCCGGTCCGACAGCAGGCTCCGCACACGCGCTCTCACGCCGTCCTCCGGTACGGGTCCAGCGGCGAGCTGAAGCTCGCGGTCAGGGTCGTCGGGATGTCCAGGCCCAGCATGGCGAGACCCCGCACCTCGCAGCTCACCTCGACCGTGAAAATGGTGTCCGGCTCGAAGCCCCGGCTGGTCTGTACGACGGTCACCGGGCCCGCGCAGACGTCCGCGAGGTTCGCCTCGGCCGCCGCCCTCGCCTCGGCCATCGCCGTGGCGTGGTCCTTCTGGATCGAGCCCGCACGCGCCGCGTCCCGCGCCGCGCCGTCCAACGCGCCGCGCCCGTCGACCAGTTGCCCGAACCCCACCAGCACCAGAATGAACAGGATCATCACCGGCGCGAGGATGACCACCTCGACGGTGGACAGCCCCCGGTCGTCGCCCGTGGCCGGCCGCCCGTCCCGCAGGGGGAACCAGGGGAACCCCATCTAGTTCTCCCCCTCCTGCACGAACCGCTCCACCGGCCCCACCGACTGCGCGTGCACCGTGAGGTCCAGCCCCGGGAACACCGTCGGGATGCGTGCCGTGATCTCCACGCCCACCGTGTTCTGCTCCGGCTGGAGCATCCTCACATCGGGCCCCAGCACCAGTTGCGGGCCCAGCTGCCGGATGTAGCTGTCCACCACGTCCCGCGCCTCGCCCCGCCAGCCGCCCGGCTGGTCGTGCGCCGTCGCACGCGCCTTCCGCGCGCCCGCCTGGGCGGCCGCCTGGGCGACATGATCGGCGAAGAAGTACAGCGCGAACTGCACCGTCGCGAAGATCATGAAGAACAGGACGGGCGTGAGCAGCACGAACTCGATCGCGGTCATGCCGGACTCGCCGCGGGCGGAAGCTGCCTCCACCCGTCGGCGTACCCAGCGACGTACGCGCACCGACATCCCCGTGAGAGAAGTAGCGGCCGTCAGCAGGTCTTGCCCGCGTCCGCGCCCTTGATGCAGTCGCCGACCTTGTTGGCACCCTCGCTGAGCGCGGCGTTGATGATCGCGGCCACCACACCGACGATCGCCACGACGACCGCCGAGATGATGACCCACTCCACCGCGGAGGCCCCGCGGTCCAGTTCGCCGGAGCGGGCACGCTCGACGCGGGCCCGCATGAAGGTGACCAGGAAGTCCACGGCGGGAATGCCGGTGTGGAAGGTACGTCCGTTCATGACGCGTTGTCCTCTCGAATTCGGTTCACGGAAGTTCTGACGTACGGATCGCGGTTGCCGGTTCGGCAGTTCACGGTTCTCACACCTGGAACACCCGCATCGCCGCCGGGAAGATCAGGAACACGAGGAACCCCGCGCACAGCAGCAGCTGCGCCACGAGCATCGACTGGGACTTCTCACCCGCGCTGCCCTCGATCTCGGCGAGTTCGCGGTGCCGCATCGTCTCGGCGCGGGAGGCGAGGGACTCGCGCACCTTGGCCCCGTCATCCGCGACGAGCGCCAGGGAGGCGGAGAGGTCCTTGAGCTCCTCCACGCCCAGCTCCTCACCCAGCTGCCCCAGCGCCTGCCACTGGCTGATGCCGGTGATCCGGGCGTCGGCGAGGGCGTTGCGGATACGGTGCGTGGCCCAGCCGTCCGACACCTCGGCCGCCGCCATCAGCGCCTCCGGCAGACCCCGGCCGCCGGCCAGGCTCATCGACACCAGGTCCAGATACGCGCCGATCACCCGCCGCAGATCGCGCCGCTTCTCGGCGGCGTCCCGGCGCACCTCCAGATCGGGCAGGAAGAAGAACAGCGCGGCGCAGAGCAGGGCCAGCCAGACCGGGATGATCGGGCTGTCGGCGAGGGCGAGCGTCCAGACGATGGCGAAGAGGAACGGCCCGAAGAACAGACCCGCCACCGCCAGCAGCACCTTCGTCGCCAGGAACTTCTCCCAGCTGCGCTCCAGCACCGCGAGGTCCGCGCGCAGCGAGCGCTGCTCCCACCCCTGCTGAAGATAGAACTCGGCGACCCGCGCGCCCACTTCGGACCGCAGTGAGCCGAAACGGCCGGTGTCCCGCGCCGTCCGCGCCGACTCGTACGCAGCCCCCCGCGCGCGCATCGCGTCGATCCGCGCGACCTGGGATATGGCGCTGCGCTTGGTGGGCATCAACGCGCGGACCAGGACGTAGATCCCCAGGCCCACGATCGCGCCGACGATCACCGGCATCGTCAGTTCGTCACTCACCGGCGGACCCCCTCTTCCGGCTGGAGCGGCGCCTGCTGCTGAGCCGGCCCGGCACCGGGCGTGCGCGGCCGGACGAACCGCACCGCCGACTCGTCGCGCACCAGGAAACGTTCGGGCGTCTCGATGGTCGACAGCTTGCGCAGCCACCAGAAACCGAGCGCGAACAGACCGCAGACACAGGCCAGTACGAGCTGCCCGACGGCGGTCCCGTACGGCTCGACGAAGTCCCGGTTGAAGATGGACAGTCCGAGCACGAACGCGATCGACACGGCGACGACGATCTGCACCGAACGCCGGGTGGACGCGCGCTGCGCCATCACGCGCTGCCGCATGTCCACCTCCTCGCGCGCCGACTTCGCCAGCGCGCCCAGCACCTGCCGCAGACCGGGGCCGCGCAGCCGCGCGTTGAGGATGAGCGCGGCCACGATGATGTCGGCGGAGGCGTCGTCGATCTCGTCGGCGAGCTGCTGGAGCGCGTCGGGCAGCGGGGTGCGGGCGCGCAGCCGGTCCACGAGCGCGTCGAGGTGCGGGCGCAGCACGGGCGCGGCGGCCCGCGCGGACGCCGGGATCGCCTGCTCCAGGCCCACCGCGCCGGCGATGGTGTCGCGCAGCGACTCGGTCCAGGACGCCAGCGCCTCCACCCGCCGCATCGCGGCCCGCTCCTCCGCGGCCCCGCCGAAGAGGCGGTCCCAGAAGAAGACCAGGACGGCGGCCGCGATGCCGGCGACTGCCCAGCGGGTCAGCAGCAGCACGGCGAGGCCGACGAGCGCGGCGAGGGAGCCGCGCCGCCCGGCGAACCGGGCCAGCTCGCCCGCGCGCTCGCTCGCCTTCTGCTTCTCGTGCTCGGGCTTCGCCGGCAGCCCGCGTACGGCGACGACGAACAGGGCGAGCCCGCCGCCGACGGCGACACCGGACGCGAGCGCGTACAGCACGGTGGTGGAGAACAGTCCGCCCATGGAGCCGAGCGACTCGAGCGACCCGAGTGCGGCGAGGTCGGTGGTCGTACGGGTCACCGGCTCACCCCCACGTTCCGCTGGGCCGGTAGCCGTAGGCCATCAGTTCCTCCAGGCAGGCTATGGGGGCGTGCGCGCCGACCCGCCCGTCGGGCGTCTCCGCGAACACCTCGCTGGACAGCACGCGTCCGTCGACGCCGTTGACCTCGCGGACGGAGGTGACCATGCGCTGGAGGCGGCCGCCGCTCTGGTAGTCGTTGCGCCGCTGGATGAAGACGACGAAGTTCACCGCGCCCGCGATCAGCATCTGGCTGGCCTCGATCGGCAGCCGCTCGGTCGCCTGAAGGGCGTAGGTGGAAATACGGTTGAAGACCTCGCTGGAGCTGTTGGCGTGGATCGTGGACAGCGAACCGTCGTTGCCCTGGGACATCGCGTTCAGCATGGTCACGATCTCGTCGCCGAGCACCTCACCGACGATGACCCGGGACGGGTTCATGCGCAGCGACCGGCGCACCAGTTCCGCCATCGAAATGGCGCCCTGCCCCTCGGAGTTGGGCAGCCGCTCCTCGAACGCCACGACGTTGGGGTGGAGATCGGGAAAGGTGTCGAGCCCCAGCTCCAGGGCGCGTTCGACGGTGATGAGCCGTTCGTGCGGCGGGATCTCGTTGGCGAGGGCGCGCAGCAGCGTCGTCTTGCCGGCGTTCGTGGCGCCCGCGATCATGATGTTCTTGCGGGCGCGGACGGCACAGGCGAGGAAGTGCCCGAGTTCCGGGCTCAGCGTCCCGTTCCCGACGAGGTCGGAGATGAACACCTTGCCCATCCGCGCGCGACGGATCGACAGCGCGGGCCGCCGCGCCACGTCCATGACGGCCGACAGACGCGAACCATCCGGCAGCCGCAGGTCGAGCTGGGGGTTGGCGGAGTCGAAGGGCCGGGACGACAGACCGGAGTACGCGCCCAGCACCTGGATCAGCTCGATGAGCTCCTCGTCGGTCTCGGCGACGGGCTCACCCCGCGTCTCACGCCCGTCCGAGTAGCCGACGAACACCTGGTCGCAGCCGTTGATGTCGATGTTCTCGACCTCGGGGTCGTCGAGCAGCGGCTGGAGCCGCCCCACCCCGAACAGCGCGGCGTGCACGGCGGCCGCGTACTGCTCCTCGGTCTCCGCGTCCAGCGGCGTACGGCCCGCGTTGATCTCCGCGCGGGCGTACTCCTCCAGTATCTGGGCTATGACGGCACGGGCGTACTGCCGCTCGTCCTCGGTGGACATCGGCGTGACGCCGTTGACCTGGTCGAGGCGGCGCTGTTCGGCGATCCGGTCGCCGGCGTCCTGACGGAACCGCTTGACCAGCTGGTGGTCGACAGCGGTCATCGGCCGACTCCGGCGGGGCCGTTCAGGTGACCCTGGTGGGGCTGCTGGGCCTGCGCGTGCGCCTGAGCCTGTGCCTGGGCCTGCCAGGCCGCGCCGTACTGCTGATAGAGATCGGCCGTCACCTTGCGGGCGGACCGGATCAGCAGCGACTTGTCGAGCCGCCCGCGCCGACGTCCGGCCAACTGCTCGGCGCCGGCCGGGTCGTCGGCGAGGGTGCCGACCACCCGGGCACCCGTCTGGGCGTGTACGAGCATGTCGTTGACCTGGGAAGCGAGCTTGGCGGCGTCTCCCGTGTCGGCCACGAGGACGACGCCGATCACCGGGTTGCCGAGCGCCGCGGCTCCGCGCGGCCCGCCGTGCAGCTTGCCGGCGAGCGCGGCGGCCCGGTCCCGCACCCGCGCGAGCGCCTCCGGCTCGGTGCGCGAGATCAGCAGGACGAGGGAGGCGTGCGGGAACAGCTCGACGGCCGGGGTGTCCCCGCTGATCCGTCCGCAGTCGGCGATGACGTCGGCGGGCGCGTGCGGGGAGTCGGCGAGCGAGGCGAAGGCATGCCCGAGGGTCGGCCACAGCCCGGTGAGCCCGGCGGCCTGCTCGGCGATCCCGAGCCCGACGAGCACTTCGAGTCCACCGCTCAACGGCTGCACGTGGTCCCAGAGTTGGTCGGGCACGAGCCCGCGCCGCGCGGTCGCGGCGATGGACAGCATCCCGGTGTTCGGGTTCAGCGGCCCGCCGTGCGCGGCGGCACTGCGGTACACGAGGTCACCACCCGCCGGGTCGGCCTCGGCGAGCAGCACCCGCCGCGGCCAGACCGCCGCGAGGGCGACGGCCGCGGTGGTGACGCCGGGGGAACCCTTGTCGGCGGCGAGGGCGATGAGGGCCATGGGTGGGGTGCCGCCTTCTCAGTTACCGGGAACGTGCACGATGGCGACCTCACCCGCGGCCGCCGCCGAGGCGAGCGCCGCCGCGTCGGCCTCGTCGACCAGCAGGGTGAGCGTCTTGCTGCCGGTGCTCACGGCGGAGTCGCTGTCGTCCGCGACGGTGTTCACCCGCGCGTCGTCGACGAGGGCACCGCCGGAGGCCGAACCGGTCGCACCGGAGTCGTCGGAGTCGTTGGAGCCGGAGCCGGCACCGCCGACACGGTAGGCGGCCACGATGTCACCGGGCTTGATGTCCCCGGGGTACTGGCCCTCCTTCAACGCCACACCCACCGAGGCCTTGCCCTCGGGCAGGCTGCTCTTGGCAGCGAACATCTGCCCCTGCACGACCGTGTCGTCGTAGATCGTGGTCTTGGCCTTCAGGGTCTTGAGCGTGTCCAGCTGGGTCCAGAGGATGTAGTTGATGTCCGGATCCTCGGCGACCATCACGGATGTCACGTCCTTGTCAGTGACGGACTCCCCGGCCTGGATCTCGTTGGTGACCTTGACGACCTCGATCCGGTCCCCGGCCTGAAGCACGAGCATCGTGGCACCGAGCGCACCCACCAGGATCAACAGCACGGCCAACGCGGCCAGCGCCGGTTTGCGCTCGCGAGGCGGAGTGGGAAGCCGGTCACCGACCGCCGGCCCCGCCGGAGCCGCGGAACGACCGGCGCCCGCCCCCGCACGCTCTTGGATCTTCACGCAGCCGCTCCCCGTACACCCAAGATGTAGTCTGCCAAGTTCCCTGTAATTCCGGACACTTCACCCAGGCCCGCTCGCGCACAGACATGCACGACGGGTCGGACGTACCCGCCCGACCTGGGCAAATAGCCAACGCTGGGGGTGAGTGTCAAGCCATGGCACCGTATCAGCCGCACATAAGCCCCTCAAGGCGGAACCCACCTCACGTGCCCCACCCCACACACACTTCCTCATCTGCAATTTCACTGTTGAACAACCCAGTTGAAACCAGCCCGCCGACCTGTGCACCGGCGAACCCCGCCACGTCCCCCTGACCGCGGAGACCGTACGCGGCCCTCACGCCCCACACATGGCCCTTCCACGATTCACTCACGAGGGGGTCCAGCCTGCGGGCCTCGCACTTCGCTCGGACCGGTGACAGGACGTACTGAGGCAAAGCCGAGCCGACGCCCGCCGCACTGAAGGCCACCTATGAACGGAGGGGTCATGTCGCAACCACCGGCCCCAGACCTCTACACGATCGAAGTCGAGCCGGAGGTGCGCACCTGGTTGGAGACCCTCCCTCATGCGGACTACCGAGCCGTCGAACGCTTCGCAGACCGGCTCGCCACCGATGGCCCGGCCTTGCCGTTCCCGCTCGCCAGCCACCTCGGCGACGGCCTGCGAGAACTTCGTATCGGGCCGGTGCGCGTCACCTACTGGTTCGCTCCGGGACACCGCGCAGTCCTCCTCACGGTCTTCCGCAAGACCAGGATGCGAGAGCGGGACGAGGTCGTGCGCGCGCAGCGAGCGAGGAAACAATGCGAGGCGGAACACGCACCAGCCGGTGAGCACGACGTTTACAGTAGGGATGAGGAGGCCCGATGAGCAGCGGATACCACACGAGCTGGAAGGTCCCGCCAGAACACCGCGAGGACCCTGCGTACCGTGCCGCGGGCCGTCGCATGGACTTCGCACAGGCGGTACACGACCGGCGCTCAGCCCTCGGCTGGACGACAGCAGAACTGGCCCGACGTGCGGCGCTCCCCGAAGAGGACATCGAAGCCATCGAGGAAAGCGGCGTCGATCCAACACTCGAGCTGATCGAGCGCCTCGCCACGGCACTGGAGGCCGGAGCCCACATCGACCCGCGCACCAGCCCCGAGTTCCGATTCGAGGACCGCGCGGCCTGAGCCCGGCCCCGGCACCACCGGCTCGGCACGTCGGGGCAGGGCGCTCACCGGCCGATCGGCCCCCAGTCCCGCCGGGGTCTCGGCGGCTCGACGGGCCGGGCCGCCACAACCGGATCGCGACGCCCTCGCCCGGAGAACCACTCCCACACCTGGACGGCGACCAGCGTGAGCGACGGACCGCCGAACACCGCGGCGAACCCCAACGAGAACCACCCGCTACCGTCCCCACGGCCCAGCGCCCCCGCTCCCGATACGGCGAGAGTGACAGCGATAACGACCGGCGGAAACAGCCAGGGCCAGGAGTCCGGCTCGGCCACCTCTTCCTCACGCCGCCCCTCGCAGAAGGCGGACCACCAGAATCGGGCGCACCACCACACGAGCAGATACGCGGAGACGGCTCCGGCGCCGAACCCCAGCCGGATCAGCCACTCGACACGGGACCCGGCCGCCGCGGCGGTGAGCCCGACTGCCAGGAAGAGCCAGAAGAGGAGGAGCATGACGCCGGCGGCCAGCCGCTGCCCACGGCTGCCTTGCAGGGCACGGTGCGAGATGAAGACCACAGCCGCAGCGTAGACGGCGTAACTCCCGCCGCACATCGGCGCCGAAGCATCCCAAGCTCGCCATATCCGCCACCCACTTGAGTAGTTCGCGCTAGTGAAACCGAGAACCCCACCGATATCGTCAGTCACTGCAAACTGTCGTCTTACGGGGAGCCCACTGTGAAGCGCCGCACTCTGCCCGCCGCTGCCGCGTTCGCCACCGCCGCAAGTCTGTTGCTGACAGCCTGCGGCGGCGGGGAAGACAAGTCGGGCGGCGACAAGATCCCCGGTGCCGACCAGGCAACTCAGACCCCCAGCAAGTCAGCCCAGCCCTCGGGCGCACCCGCCGCGGACAAGCCTGACGGCGTGGACGTGTCGCTTCCTGCGGACATGAACCTGGTGTTCGACTGGGACAAGCCGGAGAACGCGAACGAGGCGGCGGCGATGGCCGATACGGCCAACTTCGTCCGCGCCATTTACCACGGCGTCGACAAGCGCACGTCCGAGGTGGCGGCCGTGACCGCCTACGCCACGGGCGGAGGCCTGACCTACGCGAAGACGCAAATCGGCGACAGGGTTGAGGGCGGCTGGACGGCCACCGGCACTCGGCGTCATTACCAGGCCACCACTCGGTCCGCCGCGAACGGCACGTCGGTCGAGGTGGCGTTCTGCGTGGACTCCAGCAAGTTCTACGGCAAGGAAATCAAGACTGGGAAGGTCCTGAAGAGCGAGCCCAGCATCGCGGACTACGACCACTTCAAGATCATCATGGTCAAGGTCCCCACGAGTGACGGACTGTGGCAGGCATCCAAGGTATTTGTCGAGACGAAGGCCGAGCAGTGCCGATGAGCAGGTCACGGCATATCGCACTCAGTGCCGCGATCGTTGCCCTGACATTGACCTTTGGCGTCACCATCCTCACTGAACCCGCCTACTCGGCAGAACCGTCGAGCAACGGCAATGGAGCCACCACAGAACAGACCGGCGGTGGCAACGGCAACGGCATCTACGCCGCAGCCCGGATTACGTACTCCGGATCCGTCGCCAAGAACGGCGGCACCGGCAACGTGACGTCCGCCGACGTCAACTGGACGCCGCCGCCCTGCTGGTACGCCCCGTACCTCGGCGCCAAGGACTTCAAGAAGAAGATGTCCAAGGACATCGAGAGCCAGATGAGCGCGCCGGGCATGGGCGGCCACGCGGGCGCGGCGCTCAGCGAGTTGCAGCGCCACTACGAGGACGAGTACGGCTGGACCGACACCCCCGGCTACAAGGACTACAACGTCGACAGGGACGGCGAGGGCATGTTCTGGGCCGCCGTCGAAAACCCGAACGAACCCGACCTGCTCAAGCGCAGTTCCTGCAACGACCTCCCCTTCTGGGTCGAGAACGGCGAGGCCCCGCCGCCCCAGTACGAGGAAGCCATCACCCCGGAGATCCTCGCCGCCCTCGCCTACCAGCACATGCAGCTGCCCGACACCGAGGTCAGCCTCAGGCCCGAGGGAACCACCAAGGTCAACCTGCCGACCTGGGCATGGCTCGACAAGGCCGTCTTCGACGAGGTCCAGGCCACGGCGTCCATCAACGTCCCCGGTTTCGCCCTCCAGGCCACGACGACCGCCAAGCCGGTGTCCCTGAAGCTGGAGCCTGGCACCGATGACGCCATGACCTACCCCGCCTCGGGCGAGTGCACCATCAACGCCGACGGCTCCATCGGCGAGCCGTACGCAAAGGGCAAGGCGGACCGTACTCCCCCTTGCGGACTCAAGTACCTCCGCTCCTCCGGCAGCGGAACCTACGACCTCCAGGCCACCATCACCTGGGAAATCGCATGGACCGGCACGGGCGGCGCCGGGGGCGACCTGCCCGATGGCACCTTCGGGAACGATCAGGCGGTTACCGTCCAAGAAATCCAGGCCATCAATCGTTGAACCGAGTGACCGAGGAGCAGCCGTGGAAGGCGCGGAGGATTCCGGAATAGGCGCAGCGAACGCGTCCTACGGGCGCGCGGTGGTGTACCGGGAGAAGCTGCCGAGGCGCTGGATCATCGCGACCTCGGCAGTCCTGACCGCCTGGGTCGCCTATCAGGGCAGCGTGCTGCTGCCCGAGGACAGCACGGTCTGGGTCATCATTCTTGGTTTCTCCGCATTGCTCACGCTCGTATTCAATGCCGTGCCCATTTCCAAACGCATCTATCATCGAATCCGCATTCAGGACGGTCAGCTGACCGTGGGGCGGGAGACGATCGCGGTGGAATCGTTGACGGTCGCCTCACTTCAGGAGGCCCGTGAGCAGCCCTCGGACGCGGAATTCGTCGCGTCCTTGGCCTCGCGGTCGCGTGAGGAGCTCGCGGAGTTGCGCCGGAGCAGCCACGCGAGCAGGCCGCCGCGGCTCGTAGGTGGCGGTTGGTCCGTGCCGATGGGGATGGACCAGATCGTCGTCGAGACCGTGCGGGGTGAGCCGCTGCTGATCGCCACCCACGACCGCGAGGCGCTGCTGGACGCACTGGCGCGGGCCCGGCAGACCCAGGGAGGAGCCTTGTGACAGGCAAGCTGAACAGAGTGGTGAATCCGCAGGACCTCGAGCAGCTGGCCAAGTTGCTCGACGGGAGGGGCGGAACGGGGGACAAGCTCGACGAGGCCTTCACCCGGGCCTCGGCCCTCGGGGTGTCGGACAAGCTGACCGCGATACGGCCGATGCGCTCATGGATATCGGACACCGCGCCCGAACTCCGCAAGAAGGCCGCCTACGCCCGCTTGGAGAACGGCGATCCGCTGGCGGGCCTGCTGCTTGCCGGGTTCACCCCCGAGCAGCTCAAGAACAAGGACCTGCCACCGGACATCCTGCTGGTCGCCAACGCGGCCGCGTCCGACGACCAGGTCGACGACGGCTGGCTCAAGAGGAAGGACGGCGAGACCCTCGACGACTGGCTCGTCAGGATCCAGGGTGACGCCGTCACCCAGCTCACCGGCAACGAACAGCTGGGCAAGGCGGTCTCGACGTACATCGAGGGGGCCGCCAACCTGTCGGCGTTCTTCGCGTCGTCGACCACGGCGATACTCGGCGGCAAATCCCTCATCTCCTACTTCAGATCATCGAAGGTGCTCAACGCGCCGGGCACCTTCACCGCCCGCATGATCAACGGTCACTGGGACAAACTGTCCAGGATTCCCAAGGCCGGAAGCTGGCTGACCCGGGTGCCGGCCAGTGTGCTCACCGGCTCCGACGAGGCGGCGATGCTCGCCGGATACATGCGCAACGGCGCCTTCTACCTGCCCACCGCCACGGAGGCCAACCTGCTCCGCGTCGCACAGCGCGGTGGTCTCGCCAACGCGGCCAAGGCCGCCGGGTGGATGCGCGGCCTGGGCATCGTGGGCTCCGCCGGCGCCACCGCCTGGGGCGTCGCCAACCTGGCGACCATGGATCACGGCAAGGCCTGGAAGGAGGACAAGGCCAAGTACCTCTCCAACTGGACCGGTACGGCCTTCAACGCCTCCCTCACCGCCGCGATGATCGCTCCCAACCCGGTCACCGTCGGCCTCGCCGTCGGCACCGGACTCGCCTATGCCGGAACCCTGATCTGGGACAACTCGGACAAGATCGCGGACGCTGCGGAGGACGCGGCGAACTGGGTGGGCGACAAGGCCGACAAGGCGGGAGAGGCCATATCCGACGGTGCCAAGAAACTCGGCAGCGCCCTCAACCCGTTCGACTGACGCCGGTCGTGGCACGTCCGCGCCCTGCGGCGCGAGGGGAAAGGAACCATGCAGCAGCACACATACACGCTCGACCGCTGGGAAGACCGCTCCGGCCATCGGCTGACCTGGACGTTCGGCTACCGGGGCACGGCGGGGGAGTTCGGCCGGATCGAGGTGGTCTATCCGGCGAAGCGGCACGGTGACCGTCATGTCACGGAGGTCGACGGCGACACCGTGCCCGCCACGTCCTTCGGCGGCTGGGCCTACGGGCGCAAGCCCTCGCTCCACATGGGGCAGCTCAGCGTCGGCGGCGCCGGAATCCGCCTCAAGCGCAACCGCTGGGCACAGACCAGAGCCGGACGCGCCCTGCGGATGCAGTGCGCCGGACGGGAGTACCGCTATCTCGCCACCGGCCGACGCCACCGCGACCGTGCCCTGATCCGCGACGGCGTGGAGATCCGGACCGGCCGGCACGGCAGCGGTGCGCGGAAGAAGGCCACCTTCACCGTCCTCGGTCCGGCCGACGCCACCGACCTCGCGCTGGCCGCCGTGCTGGTCGGCGTCAACACCCGCAATCTCACCCGGGGCGGCGCCGTTCGCGCCTTCTTCAACAGATCGCTGAACTGGCTGGAGATCTTCCAGTGATCTCGTGAACCGCCTGAGCCACCGCCGTCCGATCCCTCCCGCCGCAGAAAGCGACACACAATGCCCTCGTACGACAGCACCCGGGGCCGGTTCCGCCTTGCCGAGAGCCACCTGGACGTCCTCCGTCACCGCGTCGAAGGGGAGGAGGTGCCCGCGGAACTGGCCGACGCCGACCGCGAACTGTCGGAGGCAGGCCTGACCGACCGGGAGGGAAACCTCGACCTCCTGCTCGGCCCGCTGGTCAGCACTCTGCGGGCTCCCGTCGTCGTCCTTCATGTGGAGGCGCTCGGTGAGCACGGCACCCTCCACCACGGAGTCACCATCGGCGACGGCTACGTCTACTCCCATGAGTCCTGGCCGGGCTCCGCGGAGTCGGAGTATGTCCGGCTGGAGCCGAGCATGCTCGTCTGGGCACTGGCCCGAATGGTCAATCTCCAGGGCGAGGAGACCGTAGAGGTCGCCACACCCGTGATCGAGACGACCATGGCCGTCCTCGACGCGGGGCTCGACACCTTGGACAGCCTCCCCGGTCTGACGGCGGACGAGGGCATCGACCGGATCGCGGAGGCACTGAAGGACGCCGGACTCACCCGGAAGTCACAGCTCAGCACGTTTGCCAAGCTGATCGCCGGAATGCGTTCCAGCTGGCGGATGACCGCTGTATGGCAGGGGCACGACGACGGAACCCCGGCCCCGAAGGTGCGCGGGTTCGCGGTGTGGGACTGCGGACCCCTCGGCTACTGGCACCGTGAACTGCCCGCCGAACCGATCCTGCCCGGCCAGGTGGACGGCACCACTGCGCTCAAGCTGGTCCGGGTCGACGCCAAGGAGGTCTGGCAGCTGATCACCGATCTGCTCCCGGCCGCCGAGGAGTTCGCGGCGCCGCCGCAAGCGGGTTGATCCGGCCTTGCTCACCGCACTGGCCTGAATGCCATTGCCGCTCAGCGCTCGGCCTGAGGATCAGTCGAAGGGATTGAGGGCGCTACCCAGCTTCTTGGCGCCGTCCGCCAACTTGTCGGCGCCCTCGGCGATCTTCTTGCCGGCCCAGGCTCCCGCGTCGGCGACCTTGCCGGGGAACTCCTTTATTTTCTCTCGGTTCTGCCAAAGGGAGACGCCACCGTATACGGCGCCAGTGACCACCGCGGCACCAATGGTCAGCGGGGTGGGTGCCACCATGGCCATGGTGAGTGAGGCGTTGAAGGCCGTGCCGGAAACCTTTGAGACATATCCCAGCTTGTCTCGCTTGAACGCCTCGACAGGGTTCCCCTCCTGGTAGACGTCGAACGCACCGACACCAGTGGCCACAACGCTTCCACCGATGCCGGCCGCCCGCCACCAGCCGGCGGTACGCAGCGCGGCCCCCGCACCGGACCTCAATGCCCCCAGCCGGCTCGCACCGGCGGCCCGGGAGGCCGTACCGACGTTATTGCCGACCTTGAGGAGGTTGGCCTCCCAGGCGTACAGCCTTCCGCCATGGAGCTGAGCGAGCCTGTCCGAGCCGGTCAGGACATCGAGGACGACAGTAGGTGTGCTCCTGCCGATCTGCGCCCCCAAACTCGCTATTCGTGCCGGAATCAGGCTCGGAGCCCTGCCTTTGAGAATCTGGGCGAGCGTGGTTCCCGGCGCCTTCATGAAGGTGCCGTGCTTGAACCTCTTGATGAGACTGAGCGTTCCCAGGGTCGCCGTCGTGAACGCACCCGTGACAGTGGAGGCAAGAGCGGTGAGCTCGATGTAGTCACCCACCACCTCACCGATTTTTTCGTCACCGCTGACTTTGGCCACGGCGTCTCCCGGAATGCGCTGCAGCCAGTCCTGATACGTCTCACCGGGCTTGCGCTTGAGCCAAGCGGCGTCGAACTTTTCCCCACTCGCGACGGAGGCGTTGGCGATCAGCATGGCGTCCGGCGGGAGCGACAGACCTTTGAGTTCCTCGGGCTTGAAACCCGCGTACAGGGCCGCGGCTTTGGGATCGCCCTTCTCGGCCCTCAGGATGGCCGCACGCCGCCGCAGGTCGACGGC
This sequence comes from Streptomyces sp. NPDC031111, assembly GCF_055570675.1. NCBI lineage: Bacteria > Bacillati > Actinomycetota > Actinomycetes > Kitasatosporales > Streptomycetaceae > Streptomyces > Streptomyces sp. NPDC031111. Next base: position 133,912 of record NZ_JBVIGS010000002.1, on the reverse strand, counting down.
CGTCTCGCCGGTCCACGACCGCATGGGCTTCAGAACAGCCAGCTTGTCCCGCACGCCGAGCTGGGTCGCCCGGGTGAAGGCCTCGTCCAGCTTGTCCCCGAGATTGCCCCTGCCGTCGAACAGCTTCGCCAGGTGTTCCAGGTCCGACGGGTTGGCCATGCGCTTGGAACTGTCGCTCACTTTTTCCCCGTGTTCGTCATGATGCGGTGTCTGGATTCGGAGTAGGGCCGGCTCAGGAGGCCCGCGGCTGAGCAGCGTCGAGCTGCGCGCCGTCCGGAAGCAGATCCGTGATCAGGCGCCAGAGCTCCTTGGCCGAGGTGCGTCGCACCCGCAGCTCACTGCTTGCCTCCACCTGACCGTCACTGACCGGCTCGGCCGGCAGTTCGCGCAGCCAGTAGCCCTCAACGCCGCAGTCCCAGGCCGACAGCGCCGCCACGGAGAGCCCGTCCGAGCCCCGTCCCTCCTCCACTCCCTGCCAGACCACGGTGATCCGCCACATGCCGTTCAGCTGAGCGAGGATCTCGGCGAGCCGTAGGGGGGCTCCGGTCGCCTCTGCCACAGCTTCCGGCTCCTCGAACTCTCCGGCCTCCATGCGCTCGATCACCTTGTCGAACAAGCCCATGGTGGACGTGATCACCTCGCCGCCGTCGACCTCGTCTGTGAAGTCCCGGTGCAGGTCGACCATCCGGGCCAGGGACCACACCAGGGTCTCGGGCTCCGCGGGCACGTACTCCGACTCCGGCGAACCGGGCCACGCCTCGTGGACAAAGATGAACTCGTCGCCGATGACCGCCCCGTTGCTGGTGACCCCCTGCGGGCCGGTGACTTCCACGCGCGCGATGACACGCGGCGCCATCAGTGTGGAAACGAGTGGATAGAGATCGGCGACGATCTTGTCGTCGCCGTCCAGCAGCGCCGCTTCCCGCAACTCGGCTCGTGCCTGCGAGAGTTCGTCCGGCAGCGGGTCCCCTTCGACGAGAATTCCCAGCACGCTGATATGGGCATCGGACAGCCGCAGCCGACGCCGCGCCGCATCCAAGGAAGGCATTCTGTTGTGTCCCCCAGAATTCAGAGAAAATTGCATCGGTTCAGAAAGCGCCCGGGCATCGACACCAGAGCGCCGGGCATCGACAGATTCCGCGTGTACACGGCCTCCAGGACGACGGCGAGGCCGATGTCGAGGGCGTCCGCCTCACCCGAGCAGGTCCCGGACAGCGTCCGTGGGTTGTTCCAGCTGGAACGTCTCATGAGTACGCCCGCGCCTGGACGGGTCAGTTCATGGCTGCGCTTGCCACCGGTCTGGGCGTAAGCGTACGAGCGTCCCATGACCTGAATGCGGAGAGCTCGACCCCGGCGGCCCGGCCAGTAGACGTTCCGGGAAAGGTCCGCCGGTTCCCAGTCGACCCGCAGTTCCCCTCTCGCCAGGAGAGGACGCCGCAGGTACCGCAGCCCGAGGTAGGTGACGAGGGGGAAGCTGTCGCCGCTGACCGCCACCTCGCAGTATTCCGACGGATAGTCGCTGTGCTCCGTGGGAAAGGCCAACTCGATACGGCCGAGGCCGTCCACCTGGCCGACCCACGAGAAGACCTCGCCCCGGCGCCCCCGAGTGGATGACGCGCGTTGCAGCTCAAAGGACACCCCGCTCACTCGCTTGCCCCCTTCCTTGTCCTCGATCACATACCAAAAGGCCGATATGGGGGAAATGGCGCGCTATCTCCTCGCCTCCCACACCGGCCGCCAAGTCACAGTAAAGCAAAGCCGATTGACGTGCCGCCGGACACCGAAGGCCCATGTGGTGGACCTGTGTCGGCCGGGGAGGTTCCGCTCCGCAACCGTGGAACGGAACCGACTCTCGTATGCTTCAGCGGCGATCCCGTGCATCAACTCACGTGAAATCGCCGGAAATGTCAGCGGACGGGGAGGGCGTCGGCCGTGGGGCCTACAGATGCGGACAGTGGTGCCGAGTTGAAGAGGCGGGCCGAGCGGTTGCGGGAGTGTGCGCGTGAGGCGCGGACCCTCGCGCGCAGCCTGGGCCCGTATCTCGATGGCGTGGTGAAGAAGGCCACCCCGCGGGCCGGCTCCCGGGCGGGAGACAGTGCGGACGCGATCTGGCAGGGGCCCTTCGCCGACGACTGCACCGCACAGTTGCAGCAGCGGCAGCGCACCCTCAACGGCATGGGCGGCGCCCTGCTGGCCGATGCCACCCGCTGGGAGAACCAGGCAGACGAACTCGACCGCCAGGCCAAGGAAAAGGACAAGGCCAAGACCGGGGCGGGTGGCAACTGATGGGGTTCAGAGGGTTCGACGCCTCCAAGCTCACGGCGCTCGCCGGCGAGCTCGACGCCCTCGCCGGCAATGCGGGCAAGCTGCATAGCCGGCTGGCCGCCCTCCTGACCTCCGCCCAGCAGAACCTGCCGTCGGGGCAGAGCGCCTCCCGCCATCCCGAACTGCAGGCTCTCGTCGGCGATGTCGTCCCCATACCGTCGTTCTTCGGCGGGCGCCGCCGACTGCCCGGTTCCCTGGCCGGGGAGCTGGGCGACATGCAGGCGTCGATGAAGCGCCGGATCAGGCAACTGGAGGGCGTTCAGGAGTTGGCCGGGAAGGGGTATCCCGTCGCCGACGGGAGCGTGTTCCTCGACGAGAAGGCCCCGGACGCCAAGAAGATCGACGAGGCGCTGCGCAACCTGCGGGCCCTGGATGGCAAGGACTTCGGCACCAACGGCAACCGCGACGACCTGGAAAAGGTCGCGGGCGAGCTCGACGGGCTGACGGCCGCCGAACTCGACGCCCTCATGGCGAAGGCATCCCCGAAGGACCTCGCCTTCTACAACGAACTCCTCACCGACACAGGCGACTCCGGCTGGAACCCCTTCGACAAGAACGGCCTCCCCGAAGACAAGCGCCGGGACACGCTCAGCCTGATGCTGTCGAAGATCAGCCCGCAGAACGTGCCCCGTTTCCAGGCGGCCTTCCCCAATATGCAGCCGACGTTCACCAACACCGGCGCGTACGAACAGGGCGGCAACAACCAGAACGGGCAGACCAACAGCGGCATCCACTGGGCGCCGCCCGGCGATCCGCTGTTCCAGAACGGCGTCTCGGCCGACGACGTGAACCAGAACCAGTTCGGTGACTGCTGGTACGTCGCCTCACTGGCCGGTCTGGCACAGAAGAACCCCCGGTTCGTCCAGGAAGGCATCAAGGAGAACCCGAACGGCACGGTCAGCGTCCGCGTCTGGGACAAGGAGGGCAACTACCACTGGGTCACCATGACCGCCGATCTGCCCACCGACCAGAACGGCAACCCGATCAGCACCTACGGCAAGGGCGAGTCCTGGCCCGCGTACTACGAGAAGGCCTTCGCGATGGTCTACTCCGAGGACGGTGACGGCGAACGCGGCTACGGCGGCATCGAGGGGGACGACCCGAAGAAGTCCGCTCCCTACCTCACCGGCCGGGAGGGCGAGGACCTGACGACGGGCGGCTTCCTCGGCATCGGCGAGGACGAGGACAAGAACCTGGACTCCCTGAGGAAGGCGTTCGAGTCCGGGCAGGTCGTCACCGTCTCCACACCGGCCGACGAGAGCCTGGACAAGAACCACCCCAAGGAATGGGGCAGCACCTACCACAGCAATCACGCCTACTACGTCCGCGGCTTCACCGACGACGGCAAGGTCATCCTCGGCAATCCCTGGGGAACGTCCGGCTATCCGCCGATCACCGTGACGCAGGAGCAGTTCGACAAGTACTTCCAGGCGCCGGAGGCATTCGATGTCCCGTGACAACACGACCCACCGTTCACAGGTGAAGTATCCGTTCGAGTTCGACGGCCGCTGGGTGCTTCGCTACCACATTCCGTACACGGTGGAGCACGAGGGCCATACGCACCGGATCGTGGCCACGATCTTCGCCCAGCCGTCGGTCCACGGCCGGATCCAGGTCAACCGCGACGGGCAGCTCATCGCCGAGTACGACGAGCTGGTTCCCGGGAGTCAGGTGGAGATCACCGGGGACGTGTGGCGGGTGACGGAGGTCGAGTACCGGACCCGTGTCGTCCTGGAACGCGTCCCCGAGGAGACAGAGGAGGATTCCGGTGCACAGGCCGGTGAGTAGGTACCGTTACCGCATCGCAGGCTCCTCGCTGGCAGCCCTGCTGACGCTGGCGGGTTGCGGATCGTCGTCCGGCGGCGGGGGCGGCGGGGAGCCCACGACGGCCCCCGCGACCACACAGGCGGCCGCCAAGGACAAGGGCCCGGTGTGTGTGGGCGAGGCGCCGCGGGACGGGGTGCACGTCCTGCGCGGCGGCGGCTTCCGGCTCCCGGGGGGCGGGGGCGTGCAGTACGCCGCTGCCGACGCCGACGGCACGACCCGTACGGCGACCCTCCGCGAGGGGGAGCGATACGAGTCCGGCCAACACGAGTGGTCCATCGAGCCCGGCACGCAGGTCACCGTCTCCGGCCACGGCTACGTCGTCCGGCAGATCTGCTCCTACCGCGTCGTACTCGAACCGGAGGCCGCCGAGGACAAGGCCGCGCTCGCCGCGGCGCCCACGTCCATGAAGTCCGTGGGCGGACCGGCGGACTCACCCCTGTGCTTCACCACCAACAAGGACGTCCTGGCCGCCGCCGCGGCCGGCTTCCCGGCCAAGGGCGAGCCCCTCTCCCTCCTCGGCAACGGTGGAGTACAGCGCTTCCCCATCGGCCTGTCCCTCACCGTCTCGTACCTCGACACCGACACGGGCACAGCCGGTGTCGCCGCGAACTGCGCGGCGATCCCGGTCGCGGCGTACGAGGACGTACGCGTCGGCGATCCGGTGGAGCTCGCAGGGGTGTTGTTCGAGGTCTCGGAGATCACCGAACAGGTCGTACGGCTCACACGGGCGAGTGCGTAGCGGGCCGGCCGACGCTCCTGCCGCTACTTCTTCTTGTCCTGGAGGTCCTTGGCATCCTGCGCGCACTGCTGTGCCTCGTCGCGCAGGGCCTTGGCGACGGTGCCGCATTTCGTCTGCCAGGTCTTGAGCTTGCCCCGTACGTCGTCCGCGTTGGGGCCCGCCCAGGACTTCATGCCGGTCGTGCTGTGGTTCTTGGCCGTGTCGACCAGTGAGTCGATGTGGTCGGCCAGCGATCGCAACCGGCTGGCGCGCTGGTTGAGTTCCTGTATGTCAGGATTTGCCATAGCAGCCTCCCCCGCTGTCTCGACGGCCAGGATACGGTCGCATCCCCCAACCCCTGTGCGCGGGGCAGGAACTGGCCGTGGTGCGATAGCGTCCACTGTTGCAAACGGATAGTCCGCTTGTTCCTGATGACACGGGGAGGATCGCCATGGATCGCGGTGCAGATCTCACACGGCTCCGGGAATTGTCGAAGCTCTACGCGCGGAAGGCTCACGACCTTCAGCTCCTGATCAAGGACCTTCAGTCGGCCACGGCAGACAGCACCGGGTACTGGAAGGGCCCGAAGGCCGACCGCTTCCGGGACGACTGGCGCGATGTGAAGCCGACCTTCGAGAAGTGGGTCGACACGCTGAACGAGGCCAGCAAGTCCGCGAACACCAGCGCCGACAACATCGAGCGCGCCACCTGATTCCAGGACGCCTCACGCGGACCGCACAGTCGGCCGGGGCGCCGGGGCACACCCTCAGCGGTGGGCCCCGGCGGCGTTCATACGAGGCCCGGCGTCAGACGCTCCCGTGGTACGAGCGCGCCTCGGCCGCGGACACCTTCTCGGGCTCACCACGGATGGCCGCGTCGATCAACGGCAACAGCTTGCCGACCTGCTCGCCCAGTCTGCGGTGACGTCCGTCCAACTCCCGCTGCCACGCACGGGCATTCGCCCCCACCCAGACCTTGTCGCCGCCGATGTCCGCGGCCGGTCCCTTGAGAGTCCTGCCGAGGCTCTCCACCTCCTTGGCGAGGTCATCGCGCAGTTTCTGCAGATCCGCCTTTCTGGGATTGGGCACGTTGGATTCGGATTCCACCATTAGTATTACCTTCCGAATTTCATTTCGCGCTCGGAATTGCCCCCGCTCTCAGCGCCTCATAATCTAAGCCAATGGCTTCCGAATACCTCGTCCTGCCCACAATGAGCGGTTCCCCGCTCGCCGGCGACACCGTCGAGGTGACCCTCGTCCCCATCACCGGAACGGGCGGACAAGCACGGCTCGCCGCACTCGCGTTCACCTCGGTTTCCCTGCTGGTAGAGGCGATGGGCGAGGAGCAGTCGTGGGTCGTCCTCCCCGCGGGCGAGGTCGACGACGCCCTGGCGGGCTCCGGCGCGGAAGCGGTGCTGGTCGATCCCCGACTCGCCGTCGGCGCGGAATAGGAAGCGGCCTGATGGTCGACCCGAACTTCTCCGGAATCAACCCGGACAACCTGCTGAGGACCATCAAGGACCTCGAATCCGGCAGCAAGGCGCTGCACAGCGCGAAAACCGTGTACCTCTCCAGGTTCCGCAAGTTCGGTCTGGACACGGCACATCTGACGGAGATCGGCAGGATCGCCGGCTGGGTGGACGACGAACTTCCCATGCTGCGCCGGAGACAGGCCCTGGCAGCGGCCATGGAGACGGAGCGGGGAGGTTTCAGGGGCGGGACCGGGACCATGGTCCGGGTGCGTGAGCCGGTTCTGGGGATCGGCGAGGCGAGAACGAAAGGCAAGGCACTCGCCGAGGAGACGTCTCTGGCGGCGGACCTCGCCCCGGGCAAGGCGGGTGCGGAGTTCCACCGGATCGCGGCGGTGCTGGCCGAGAACAAGGGGGACCCCGACTTCACCTCGGCGTTCTACGCGAAGCTCGATCCGGCGCTGCTGAAGGTACTGCCGGTGACCGTCGCCGCCGCGAAGGCGCCCACGGCGGAGGCGGACGCCAAGGTGTTCGGCTCCGCGTTCACCACCGCGGTCGACGCGGACCCTCCCGCTCCCGGCTTCGCCAAGGCGGTCGCCCTCTTCCACGGTGACATCGGCGAGGACGAGCCGACGGCCGTGTTCAACAGGGCACTCATGCAGGGCGACGACGTCGATCTGTGGGCCCTCGCGTGGAAGCACACGGAGATCGCGGTGAAGAAGCTCGGCGATCCCGGGGACACGTGGTCCGACACGGCGGGGCTGCTGGCGTCCGTCATCGGCATGCAGGCGAAGTACGCCGGGCACTTCTGGGAACGGTCGCAGAAGTTCTCCGACGAGGCGGCCCGGCTGCGTGATCAGCGTTGGCTGAGCATGAGCAAGGCGGAAAAGAGGCAGTTCAAGAACGCGGCCAAACGCGCGGGCCGAGCCGCTGGACACTCGGCTGCGGAGGCGGAGCGGATTCTCGGCAAGTTCGGCATGGGTACGTTGTCGCGGTTGATGGAATTCTCCGTCGCGGACGGCGGCAGCTGGCTCATCGGCAAGGTCCCCGGCCTAGCCCCACCCAACTCGTCAACACTCTTCGGCCGCGCCCTCCACACGGGCGGCAAGCTCCCGTTGGTCGGCACGGTGCTCACGGTCGGGGCCATTGGGTGGGACATCGATCACGGCGAGGAAATGGATGTTGCCGTGGCGGCCAATGTGGGTGGGATGGCTGCCGGATCCGGCATGACTGCGAGCACGATGGCCGTGGTGGCAACGGCCGGAGGTCCCGTCGGGTGGGGAATCGCAGCGGGCGTTGTGGTCGGTTTTGGTGTGGGCTACGGAGTCTCCTATGCCCTCAAAACTCCAACGGGCAAGAAGGCCATCAACGCTGTAACGGGATCGGTAAAGGATGCGGGCAAGGCGGTCGGTGATGCGGCCTCCAGCGTGAAGACCACGGTAGAAAGGTGGTTTTCGTGAAGCGGAGGCGTACGGCCGATCGGCTTTCAGGAGGCAATCGCCCAGTGACACCCACACCTCGAATGATCTGGGGCATCCTTGGCGGGTTTCTGCTCTGCCTAGCGCTGGCGTTGTTCTTCTGGCTCCCTTCGCGGTCTCTGATCCATGACCTACGTGCGGACGGGGTTACAGTCGTTGCCGCGGTCACTGGAGTCGACAACAAGCCCAGGTACGTGCGCGTCAAGTTTCTCCAAGGCCCACAGTCAGGAACTGAGACGGAACTCTGGGACTACGCAGGGATGCTCCCTGATGCTCACTCAGGCGACTCGATGATGGTTACGTACGACCCAAAGGACCCGTCACGTGCCCTCCTGCACGACTGGGTCATCGATCCGCCGACGAATCTGCCCGCCTACGGCGCCTCAGCTGTCGCGACGTTCTTCCTGACTGGGGCACTCATTGGTACCGTCCGCCGCCGCCGACTGCTCCGCACCCCCCTCACCCGTTCATCACCGCCTGAATCGGCATGAACGAGCCCCCGGCCACGAACAGCCCGCTCCCCGCTGCGCCGCCGCCGCTGCTCGACGGCAGGCGGATGCCGAAGAGTTCGCCCTCCGAAGGGCTTTGCGGGGTCAGGAGCATGCCGTTGCGGGATTTGCGGGCCTCTACCGCGAAGCCGCGGTACTGGCCCGAGAGGCTGTCGGTGGAGCCGGCCGCGATGAGGCCGATGCCGCCGTCGGCGCCCTTGCGGACGACGGTTTCCAGGGCCTCGTCGAGGCGGGTGTCGTAGAGGAGCTCCGCGTCGTCGACGATCACGACGTACGAGCCGCCGGACGCCTTGTCCACCAGTTCGTCGAGGTCGTCCTCGCGGCTGTCGGCGTTGAGGAGGCCCAGAACGCCCTCCCGGCCATCCAGTTCGCGCAGCGGTGACCGGCGCGGGGCGACCAGCACCACCGGTGTGCCGGAACGCAGCAGGGTTTCCGTGGCGGCGACCAGCAGCGTGGAGCGGCCGGACTTCGGCGGGCCGGCGATGACGAAGCCGGGTCCGCTCTCCTCCAGGTCGATGCCGATCGGCTGGAGTTCGTCGCCGCCGACGCCGATCAGCGCCCAGAGCGGGGAGGGCACGGTGAAGTCGGGGTCGAGGGCGAGGGCCTCGGACACCGTGATGCGCGAGGGGAGTGCGTCCACCCGCATAGGGCGTCGCTCGGCCGGGACCCGGCCGTGCCGGGCCGCCGCCTCCTCGGCGATCTCACGCAGCGCCCGCACCTGCGCCTGACCGGCGGGGTCGTCCGTGAGCAGGCCGATCTGGGTCTCGTCCACGCCCGTGTCGGTGATCCGCAGGGCGCGTCCGGGAGGCATGTTCTTGGGGACCTCGCGGGGCTGGAGCCCGGCCGTGGAGTAGTCGTTCGGGTCGGCGAAGCGCAGCACCAGCCGATCGGCGAAGGCGGACGAGACGTGACCGCTCAGGCCGCTGCGGTCGGCGGTCATGACGACCTTGAGGCCGACGGCGGAACCCTCACGGAAGATGCGCTGGGCCGCCTCGAGGAGCTGGCCGTAGTTGTACGCCTCGAACGCGGAGGCGAAGCCCTCCCAGCTGTCCAGCAGGAGAACCATCCACGGCAGCCGGTCCTCCGGCGCGGCCGTCGCCCGCTGTTCGGCCGCGCTGGAGGCGCCTTCCATCGCGAGCAACTGCTGCCGACGGGCGATCTCCGCCAGCAGGCGTTCGATGAGCCGCCGGACCCGGTCCGGCTCGTCGCGTGTCACCACGGCACCGACGTGCGGCAGCCGCATCAGCGGCAGCAGTGCGTTGGAGCCGCAGTCGATGCCGTAGAGGTGCACGTCGTGCGGGGAGGTGCTGCGGGCCAGCGAGCCCGCCAGGGTCCGCAGGGCGGTGGACCGCCCGGAGCGGGCACCGCCGAGCAGCATGGTGTGCTCGCCGTGCACCAGGTCCAGGGACAGTGGCGTACGGGACTGCTTGGCCGGCAGGTCGATCAGGCCGTACGGGATCGGCGCCACGTCCGTTGCCTCACCCGAGGTGAACTCCGCCACGGTGAGCTCGTCCAGGGTGACCTGTTCCGACAGCGGCGGCAGCCACGGACTGCGCTGTTCACCGAAGCCCATGCGCCGGGCGCCGTCCCGCACCGCGTCGACGAGGACGGCGAGGTCGGTGACCATGGTGCCGTCGTCCTCGGCCTCGGCGCGCCTGGGCAGCGGGCGGCCGTAAGCGTTCCAGGGCAGCGGCAGCAGCGTGGCCTTCGGACCGGTCTGCCCGGTGGCGGGCCGGCGGCCACCGATGCGCGCCGACTGCACGCCGACCAGGGACTGCGCACCGGAGCGGACGTACATCCGGCCCGGTGTGGACTTGGCGATGGCGCCCGAGTCCGGCGCCTCGATGACGTCGATGGACTCCGAGGCGTCCGTCACGCGCAACGCGATCCGCAGGTTGGTGTTGGCGCGGATGTCCGCGCTGACCACACCGGCGGGCCGCTGGGTGGCCAGGACCAGGTGCACGCCGAGGGAGCGGCCCCGGCGGGCGATGTCGACCAGGCCCGCGATGAAGTCGGGGAGTTCGGCGACCAGCGAGGCGAACTCGTCGATGACCAGGACCAGTCGGGGCATCGGCTCCAGCTCGGGGCGGAGCTTGCGGGTGTCGTTGTAGTCCTCGATGTCCTTGGCGGCGGCGTCGAAGAGGATCTTCTCCCGGCGGTGCAGCTCGGCGGCGAGCGAGGCGAGGGCCCGCTCGGTGAGGTGGGCGTCGAGGTCGCTGACCATGCCGACCGTGTGCGGCAGCCGGGCGCAGTCCATGAAGGCGCTGCCGCCCTTGTAGTCGATGAGGACGTAGTTGAGGGCGTCGGGCCGGTTGACGACGGCCAGCGAGGTGATGATCGTCTGGAGGAGCTCCGACTTACCGGCACCGGTGGTTCCCGCGACCAGCGCGTGCGGTCCGTCCCGCCGGATGTCGAGGACGAAGGGGCCGTCCGCGGCGATGCCGACGGGCGCCGCCGTGGTGGAGCCGCCCGCCCGCCAGATCCGCTCCACGTCGGTCCCGGTCGGGTCCGGCATGCCCAGCAGCGTCAGCAGCCGGGCGGAGGTGGGCAGGGCGCTGCCCGCGTCGTCCCGGCTGACGTCCCGGACGGGGGCGAGGGAGCGGGCGAGCAGTTCGCACCACTCCGGGGTGACCTGGTCGGCCAGGACGTCCCCCGCGGCCTCGAGGCCGTGACCGCGGACCCGGACGTGGTGGGCTGCGTCGGGGGACCAGGCGACGACGGCCTTGCACTCCTCCGGCAGCAGGCGCTCGTCCTCGTCGACGCAGAGGGCGAGGATGCCGTACTGGGGGCCCTCGGCGAGCAGTTGGGGCACACCGGGGACGCGGCGCAGCAGCCGGGCCCCGTCGAGGACGAGCAGGACGTTGGGGTCCGGGTACAGCTGCCCGGTCATGTTGTTCTGCTCGCGGGAGGCCTTGCGCCGGGCCAGCTCGTTGAGCAGTTCGTTGACACGGCGGGTGATTCCCTCCGAGTCGAAGCCGACCAGCGCGACGCAGTCCTGTCCCTCGGTGGGGCCGGCGTGGGGCAGCCAGTGCGCCCAGTGCCAGTCGGCGCCGGCGTTCGGGGTGGACGCGAGCGTCACGAGGGAGAGGTCCCGCGGGCTGTGCAGCACCGCGGCCTGGACGGCGAGCCAGCGGGCGGTGGCCAGGGCACGGGACCGGTCCCCGGCGACGCCGACCACGCCGAGCTCGGTGAAGGGGAGGGTGACGGGAACGTCCGGGAGGACGGGAGGCTCGGGGCGCTCCTCCTCGTACAGGGAGCCGCCGCGGCCCAGGACGAGTTCGACGTCGGACGGCAGATGGCCGGTGCCGACCCTCAGCTGGAGGGCGTCCGGGTCGGTGAGCCGGCGCTCCCACAGACGACGGCGCGGTCCGGTGGCGAACAGCAGGATCTCGGCCGGGTCGGGGCTGTCCGCGCGGCGGGCGCGCTGCTCCTCCTTGCCGAGGGCGGCGAGGTCCGCCTCGTGGGCGGCGAGGTCCTTCTTGTACTGCTTGACGGAGGTCTTGTGCTTCTTCTTGCCCTCGCGGTTCTCGCTGAGCCACTGGGCGAGCATCATCATCGGGCTCATCAGGCAGAAGAGCAGCATGTAGATCTGCTTGGTGAGGAGCCACATGCCGATGCCGAAGAGCATGGGCATGAACGCCATGATGAACTGGAAGCGGGCCCTGTCCCCCTTGGTGGGCGGTACGGGCACCACCAGCCGCCGCCGGGGCCGCAGCGGGGACAGCCGGGGCGGGCGGTTGTAGGCGAGGCCGCCCTCGCTCATCGCGGACAGGTGGGCGTCGGGCTCCGCCACCCGGTCGAGTACGAGCAGTGAGTCACCGACCCGGACGACGCCGCCGAGCGGCCAAGGGGTACCGGACGTCACCGCCTGGTCGTCGAGGAGGACCTCGGCCCCGCCCTCGGGGACGAGCGTGGTGCCGCCCTTCATGTCGATGGTGATCCTCAGGGCGACCGGCGGCAGCGACGTGTCCGTCAGGGGAAGGGAACACGTGGGCGCGGCACCGACCGTGGCCACTCCGATGCCCAGGCGGACCACCCGGCCGGAGGCGGGACCGCCGGCCACCCTCAGTTCGTACTGTCCGACCGGCTCCCCCTTGCGCAGCAGTGGGCCGATCGAGTCGTCGACCGAGACGCGCATGCCGTCCTGGAGGACGGCCGTCACCGGCGCGGAGGGATCGCAGCGCTCACCGTCGGCCCACAGGAACGGTGCTCCGGCGGCCACCGCGCCATGGCCGTACGGGAGGGCTCCCGAGGCGCCGGGCAGGGGGACGACGTTGCCGGGCACACCCTCCGGGCCGCCGGGCCCGCCGAGGGCGGCCGCCAGTGCCTCCGCGACGTCGCCCGCCGTGGCGGTGTCGTCCGTGGTGACGACGACGTCCTGCGGCTCACCGCCCTCCCGTACGACCGTGACCAGCATCTGCATGGCGGTTCATCCTCCCCGTCGGCCCCTGCGGCCACATTCGTTGCTTCGGCTGACCGGCGTCGGTGCCGGTTCCGACCGTGCGTCAGACGGCCGGCAGCGCGTAGATCTCCGGTCCGTGGGTGACCAGCAGCCGGTTGCCGGAGATGGTCACCTGCCACGGTTCGCCGTTGCTCTTGTTGTCGTCGTAGACCCAGCGGACCTTGCCGGTCCTGGCCTCCAGGGCGACGATGCCGCCGTCGAGGCTGCCGGTCGCCCCGTACAGCGAGGAGCCGACCCGCAGGAACGTCTCCGGTCCCTCGACCTCGAGGTCGTCGCAGAGCCAGGTCCGTTTGCCGGTCTTGACGTTCACTGCCCAGACACCGTCGTCGTGATCGCTGACGTAGAGCACGCCGTCGAACACCGACGGGTTGCGGAAGCTCCGGCGGCCGTTGGGGGACAGGGTCCAGCGGGTGGCGCCGGTGTCGGCGTCGACGGCCGTCAGTTCGTCGCCCGGCAGGAAGACGAGACCGTTCGCGACGGTGGGCTGCCAACTCCAGTCGTCACCGATCTTCTTGGTCCACAACTGTGCGCCGGTGGCGGTGTCCCGCACGGTGAGGTTCTTGTTGGAGTCGGCGTAGACCAGGTACTTGCCGGAGACATCGCCCTGGACGTCGTAGTCCCTGGTGCCCCAGTCCCGCTTCTGGAGCCACACCTTCTTGCCGGTGGTGTGACTGATGGCGGCCACGGCCGTGCGGTACTGCGTGGCGCTCCTGGACTCGCCGTAGTCGTTCGCCGTGACATAGACGTGCTTGTCGTCGATCGCGACGGCGGACTCGACCGTGACGGTCTTGCCGAGGCGGCTCCGCCACACCTCCTCGCCGGTCCTCACGTCGAGGGCGACGAGTACGCCGTCGTAGTCGCCGTCGGCCAGGAACACCTTGCCACCGTGGAAGAGAAGGGGTTCTCCCGGCCGGCAGACGCCTTCCTTCGACCAGCGTGCCCTGCCCGTCTTCACGTCGTAGGCCACCAGCGGATCGCCGCTGATCAGGAGCAGGCCGTCGTGCGTGAGCAGGGGCACCCGCGGGCTGGTGCCGTCCTCGGCCGCCGACTTGTGCCACAGGGGCTGCGGCGCGACGCCGGGGGGTGGCGTGGTGAACCGTTCCCCGGCCGGTTCGGCCGCGCCGCCCCGGCCCGTCGCGGGGGTGTCGTCCTCGTTCCGCGTGAGCCACCAGGCCGCTCCGCCACCGACCACGGCCACACCGGCGGCGGCGCCGAGCGTCAGGCCGAGTACGTTGCGACGGGACCGGCCGTCGGGCTGCCCGCCGAGCTGCACCGTTCCGGGGAGGGGGGTGCCCGGGCCGCCACCTCCGTGGGCGGGGGTGCCGTACCCCGGCGTCGACGCTCCGCCGTATCGCGGGGCCGGCGGACTGCCGTACGCCTGGCCCGGGACGGCCGTCGCGGCCGTGCCCGCCGTCATGGTCGGCGCCGGGCCGAAGGACGCTCCGGCCGGAGCCGAGTCGGGGGCTTCCAGGTCGAGGATCCTCGCGGCGTGTGTCGCGATCGTGGACGCCACGGCCGACGGCAGCCAGTCGGTCAGGACGGGCTCGACGCCCTGCGGGGCAAGGGATGCCACGATCTGTGCCGGTGCGGGGCGCTGCGCGGGGTCCTTCATCAGACAGGCGCGGATCAGGCCCAGCAGCGACTGCGGTACGCCGGTGAGGTCGGGCTCACCGTGCACGATCTGATAGAGCAGCGCCGCGTGCGAGGAGGATCCGTCGCCGAACGCCCCCCTGCCGGTCGCCGCGAACGCGAGTACGGCTCCCAGGGAGAAGACGTCGCCGGCGGTGCCGACATCCTTTCCCTGCGCCTGCTCCGGGGACATGTAGCCGGGCGATCCGACCACGACTCCGGTCTGCGTCATACGACTTCCGTCGACCGCCCGGGCGATGCCGAAATCGATGACGCGTGGACCGTCGGCGGCCAGCAGGACGTTGGACGGTTTGAGGTCACGATGGACCAGACCCGCCGCGTGCACCTCCTGAAGTGCCGCGGCGAGGCCGGCGGCCAGGGCACGGACCGTGTGCTCCGGCAGCGCGCCATGCGCGGCGACGACCTCGGTGAGGTCGGGACCGAGCACGTACGACGTCGCCAGCCAGGGCAGTGAGGCGTCCGGGTCGGCGTCCACGACCGGTGCGGTGTAGCGGCCGGAGACCGCCTTGGCGATCTCCACCTCGTGCCGGAAGCGGTCCCGGAAGCCCGCGTCCGCCGCAAGATCCGGGCGGACCACCTTCACGGCGACGGTACGGCCACCGGGCGAACGCGCCAGGTACACACGCCCCATTCCGCCGGCACCGAGTCTTCCCAGCAGGCGGTAACGGCCCAACTCGCGAGGGTCGTCCGGCTGCAGTGTCTCCATGGTGGCCTTCCCCGTCGTGATGCCCGTGAGGCATGTGCTGCGCCTGGTGTCGTTCGCCAACGCAGACACATTAGTGAGTACGGGGAGACGGACAGCGACCGGGAGAGCTGAAAGATACTTACTTGATCTTCGACAACCGTGCCTTCGGCGACCCCGATTCCTTGCTGTCCGACTCGTAGACGAGGTCGTCGCCGGCCGGGGTGAGGCGGACCGTGTGGCGGGCCGGGTTGCAGACGTCGCGGTTGGACTTGGCGCCGACGGAGGTCGCGACGAGCTGCTTCTTCGTGACCTGCTTCAGGGTGAGGACGTCGTCGCAGGTGCCGCCGAAGATGTCCGTGTGGCGGAGGGTGCCCACCCGCTCGCCCACCTTGGCCTGGGTGAGTGTCACCCGGAACGTGCCGAGCGGAATGCTGATGCCGTCGCGGGAGTTGGCCTGGCCCTCCCAGGTGCCGAGGTAGGCGGCGGGGACGGTGGTGGGGGTGGCCGGTTGTTCGGTCTGGCTTCCGCCGTCGGACTGGGCGGCGCCTCCGGAGCCGCCCGGCAGCACGTCGAGCACGAGCACGGAGCCGACGGTCACGGCGGCCAGGGCGCCCGCCACCGCGAGGGCCACCGTGCAGCTGACGCGTCGGCCCCGGCCGCCGTGGTCGGGGGTGGAGGTCGCCGCGAAGGAAACGGAGAGTTTGCCGGGGGCGCGGTGCTGGTCCACCGGCTGGGTCGGCGGGTGCGGGGGCGCGTCGCGGGGCTGCTCGGGGGTGGGTTCCGCGCCCCTCGGGCCCGGCATCACCGGCGGCGGGCCGAACGTCCCGGACGCCGCCGCCGCTCCGGCCGTGGGGGCGTCGTTGGCCGACGGGCCGGTGAATCCGGCGGCCGCCGCTCCGGCGGGCGAAGGCCCTCCGGACGGGGCGCCTCCGGCAGGTCCCGCGATCACCGCGCCGCCCGCTCCCGCCCCTGTCCCGTCGGCAGGCGGGAAACCGGACCCGTCGGCCCCCTCCCCGGCCCCTGGAGGGCTGCCTTCCGCCGGACCGCCAAGGCCCGCGAACCTCGCCTCCGCCGGGGTACCGAGCCCGCCGGACCCAGCCCCGGCCGCCGGAGAACCCCCCTCCGGGGGGCCGCCCATACCCTTGGATGCCGCCCCGGCCGACGGGAAGCCGAACCCACCGGCCGAGGGATCACCGAGGGCGCCGGATGCCGCCCCTCCGGGCGCCACCCCCGCCGACGGATCGCCCGACCGCCCGGCTGACGGAGCCCCACCGGCCGACCGGCCGCCGAGTCCACCGTCCACCGAGCCCTCACCGGCCGGCCAGCCGCCGAACCCACCGCCCACCGAGCCCCCGCCGCCCGACACACCATCCAGCCCGTCGCCCGCCTCCCCGCCCACCGACGGACTGCTGAAGCCCACCGGCCCCGACGGGGCGTCCCCCGTCGCCTCCAGGTTGAGGAGTCGCACCGCGGCCCGGCTCACCTGCTCCACCAGGCTGCCGGGCAGCCAGCCGCCCGTCATCAGGCGGGCCGCGCCCTCGGGGGCGAGGCGGCCGGCCAGTTCGGTGGGGGTCGGGCGGGCCGACGGGTCCTTGTCGAGGCATGCCTCTACGAGTTCACGTACCTCGCCGCCCAACTCGCCCAGCTCCGGCGGCTCGTGCACGACCTTGTACAGCAGCGCGGCCGAGGAGTCGCCGGGGAACGGCGGGCTGCCCGTCGCCGCGTACGCCAGGACCGCGCCGAGGGAGAAGACGTCCGCCGCGCCCGTCACGCCCTTGCCGAGGATCTGCTCGGGGGACATGTAGCCCGGGGAGCCGATCGAGACGCCGGTGGAGGTGAGCGAGGCCGTGCTGTCCGTGGCGCGGGCGATGCCGAAGTCGATGAGCAGGGGGCCGTCGAGGGTGAGGAGGACGTTGGACGGCTTCACGTCCCGGTGTACCAGGCCCAGTTCGTGCACCGCCGTCAGCGCCTCGGCCAGTCCCGCGCCCAGCGCCCGCACGGTGGACGGGGGCAGGGGGCCGGTGTCGGTGACCGCCGCCGTGAGGGACGGGCCGGCCGCGTAGGCGGTGGCGACCCAGGGGACCCGGGCGTCGGGGTCGGCGTCCAGGACGGGCGCCGTCCAGGCGCCGCCCACCCGGCGGGCGGCGTCGACCTCGCGCCGGAAGCGGGCGCGGAACTCCTCGTCCAGCGCGAAATGGGGGTGCACGATCTTCACCGCGACCGTGCGGCCCCCGGCGCTGCGGCCCAGATAGACCCGGCCCATGCCGCCGGAGCCGAGCCGGCCGAGCAGCCGGTAGGGCCCCACGACCGTGGGCTCGTCCACTTCGAGCGGCCGCATGGCGTCCACCCCTCCCCCGTCACGCCCCGTACGCCGGAACCTTCCAGCAGGGTAGTGGGCGGGCCGCCGGCGGCCTCACGGCTGGAGCAGATCGACCTTCACGTCCGCCGGGAAGCCCGTCGTCGGTCCGACCCGGCGGGCGAACTCCGCGACCGCCTCCAGCTGCGGGGCGCCGAAGCTGAAGTCGAGGGTGGTGAAGTACTGGGCGAGGGTCTCCTCGTCGAAGGCCTCCCAGCGGGCCGCCTGCTCGGCGACCTTGCCGACCTCCTCCAGGGAGAGGTTGCGGGAGGCGAGGAAGGCCTCGTGCACCTTGCGGGTGATGACCGGTTCGCGCTCCAGGTAGTCGCGGCGCACCGCCCACACCGCGAAGACGAACGGCAGCCCCGTCCACTGCTTCCACAGCGCGCCCAGGTCGTGGACGTCGAGGCCGTAGCGGGGCCCGTCGAGCATGTTGGCGCGCAGGGCCGCGTCGCCGATGAGGACGGCCGCCTCGGCCTCCTGCATCATCAGGCTCAGGTCGGGCGGGCAGGTGTAGTAGTCGGGCCGTACGCCGTACTGCTCGGCGAGGAGGAGCTGGGCCAGGCGTACGGAGGTGCGGGAGGTCGATCCGAGGGCGACCCGGGCTCCGTCCAGCCGGTCCAGCGGGACCTGCGAGGCGATCACGCAGGACATCACGGGGCCGTCGCAGCCGACGGCGATGTCCGGGAAGGCGACGAGTCGGTCCGCGTGCTTGAGGAACTCGACGAGGGTGATCGGCCCGATGTCGAGGTCGCCCTGCACCAGCTGCTCGCTGAGCTTCTCCGGGGTGTCCTTCGTCAGCTCGAAGTCGAGGAGCGTGCCCGTTCTCGCGAGCCCCCAGTACAGGGGCAGGCAGTTCAGGAACTGGATGTGGCCGACGCGCGGCCGGGTGCGAGGATTGTCCACATCGTGAGGCTAGCCCTCGCCCCGGGCGGTCGGGCCCTCACCCCCTTGCCCGCTCAAGCGTTCGAACGACACCCGTGACGGACGGGGTGTTCAAACATTCGGGTGACGTGATCTTGACCTCTATTGCATTCGGGTCCCCGCGTGCTAGGCTCGTTCGCAAGTTGCAGTTTGGTTTCCCTTGCAGTACAGAGCCTGCGGAGCATGTGACCGCGGGCTCTCGTCGTTCTCAGACATGAGCGATTGTGCGGAACTTGTCTTCACACTTGCTGGTTCTGGAGCAGGGCAACCCTTTGGGCCCAAGGAGGGCTTATGGCTACCGGAACCGTGAAGTGGTTCAACGCCGAAAAGGGCTTTGGTTTCATCGCCCAGGAAGGCGGCGGCCCCGACGTCTTCGTCCACTACTCCGCGATCAACGCGAGCGGTTTCCGCTCCCTCGAGGAGAACCAGCAGGTGAGCTTCGACGTCACGCAGGGCCCGAAGGGCCCGCAGGCGGAGAACGTCACCCCGGTCTGATCCTCCGATCCGGGAACGACTAGCAGTACCCAAGGAGCCCCGCGCCGTCAGGCGACGGGGCTCCTGCCTTTTCCCTCCCACACCCACCGAAATGCCCCGGTGAATATTCGGGGAATTCCTCTCATACGTGCTGCATGATCAGCACGAATTGCGTACCGGTCTCCAGTGCTTCGTACGTGTGCGGCACATCCCCGCGGTACGTCATGTAGTCCCCAGGGCCGAGTTCCGCCTTCTCCTCGTCGGGCCCCGCCTTCACCCGTCCGGCGCTCACCACGATGTGCTCCACCGTCCCCGGAATGTGCGGGTCGGAGGCGCGTACGGTCCCCGGTTCCAGCCCCACGGCGTAGATGTCGCGCCGCGCGCCCGGCGGAGCGGCCGACAGCAGCGTGGCCACGTAACTGGACTGCTCGGAGTGTACGCTCGGCCCCTCACCGGCCCTGATCACCTGAACGGACGGCGCAGGGGGCTCCACCAGCGCGCTGAACGGCACGCCGAGCGCCACCGCCAGCGCCCAGATCGTCTCCATGCTCGGATTCCCGCTCGCCGCCTCCAGCTGGGACAGCGTGGACTTGGCGATTCCGGCGCGTTTGGCCAGCTCGGAGAGGGAGAGTCCGGCGCGGGTGCGTTCGCGGCGCAGAGCGGCGGCGATCCAGTCGAGGGGAAGGCGGGGCGGGGGGCCGTCGGTCATGTCGTTCGCTCCAGCAGTCGAATCGTTCGCCTTGACGAACACGAGCTCATCCGTCCATTGTAGAAAACATGCGTTCGGTACAGCGAACACCGCGAACACCCTCCTCCTCGTCCCTGGTCCGGGACGTGTCCCTGGTGTGTCTGGCCGGTGGCATCGTCGGCGTGTCGTTCGGGGCGATCGCCGTCGCCGGCGGGCTGCCGGTCTGGGTGCCGGTGGTGATGTCACTGGTGGTGTACGCGGGCTCCGCCCAGTTCAGCGCGGTCGGCGTCCTGCTGGCCGGGGGCGGTCCGGTCGCGGCGGCGGTGACGGGGCTGCTGCTCAACACACGTACGGCCGCCTTCAGCCTCGCCGTCGCCGAGCACCTCGGCCGGGGACGGCTCGCCCGGCTGGTCGGCGCGCATCTGGTGACCGACGAGACGGTGGCCTTCACGCTGGCCCAGCGGGACCCGGCCCGGCGACGGGCGGCGTTCTGGATCTCGGGGCTCGGGATGTTCGCCGTGTGGAACGCCGGGGTGCTGGTCGGCGCCCTGGCCGGGGACGCGCTGGGGGACACGGCGCGGTACGGACTGGACGCGGCCTTCCCGGCGGTGCTGGTCGCCCTGGTGCTGCCCGCCCTGCGCCGGGACGCGGACGTCCGCCGGGCCGCGTTGCCGGGCGCCGTGCTGGCCCTGGCGGTGACACCGCTGGTGCCTGCGGGCGTGCCCGTGCTGGTGGCTCTGGCGGGGCTGGTGCTGTACGGGCGAGGGCGCGGTCTCGGGCGTCGGCCGGGGTGGTCCGGGTGAGTGCGACGGTCGCGGTGATCCTGGTGCTGGCGGTCGGGACGTATGCGTTCCGGCTGGTCGGGCCCGCCCTGCACGGACGGGTCGAACTACCGGCCCGGGTGCAGGAGCTGCTGTCCGCCGGTGCGGTGGTCCTGCTGGTGGCGCTGCTGGCGACGGGGGCGCTCACCGAGGGCGGGGCCTTCGCCGGGTGGGCGCGCCCCGTGGGGGTGCTGGTGGGCGGGGTGCTGGCGTGGCGTCGGGCGCCGTTCGCGGTGGTCGTCCTCGGTGCGGCGGGGACGGCGGCGGCGCTGCGGGCCGTGGGTGTCGCGTAGACAGCGCGCCGCCAACCGTCACCACCCGCCCCTACCCCCCGTACAGCCCCTCCACCTCCCCCGCGAAGTCCCGCAGTATCTCCTCCCGCCGCAGCTTCATCGACGGGGTCAGATGGCCCGCCTCCTCCGTGAAGTCCCCGGGGAGGATCGTGAAGCGGCGGATCGACTCCGGGCGGGAGAGCATCTTGTTGGCCTCGTCGATCGCGCGTTGCAGGATGGCGTGCAGTTCCTCGTCGTCGGCCAGGAGTTTCGCGGGGACCGGGTGCTTGCCGTTCATGCGGCGCCAGTGGGTGATGCCGTCGGGGTCGAGGGTGATCAGCGCGGAGACGTACGGCCGGTTGTCCCCGACCACCATGACCTGCGAGATCAGCGGGTGTGAGCGGAGCCAGTTCTCCAGCGGGGCCGGGGCGATGCTCTTGCCGCCCGAGGTGATGATCAGCTCCTTCTTGCGGCCCGTGATGGTCAGATAGCCCTCGTCGTCCAGTTCGCCGATGTCGCCGGTGGGAAGCCAGCCGTCGGGGGCGGCGGGGACGACACCGCCCGCCTGCGGGTCCCAGTAGCCGCGCAGCACATGCTCTCCCCCGACCAGGATCTCGCCGTCCGCCGCGATCCTGATCCGCGTCCCGGGCAGGGGCCAGCCCACCGTCCCCAGGCGGGGTTTCAGCGGGGGCGTCACCGTCGAGGCGCCGGTGGTCTCCGTCAGGCCGTAGCCCTCGAAGATCTCGATGCCGGCACCGGCGTAGAAGGCGGAGAGGCGGCGGCCGAGCGGGGAGCCGCCGCAGATGGCGTAACGGACCCTGCCGCCCATGGCGTTGCGGAGTTTGCGGTAGACCAGCGGGTCGTAGAAGGCGCGGGAGGTCTTCAGGGCCCGGGACGGGCCGGAACCGGCTCCCGTCTGCCGGGCCTCGACCGCCTCGCCGTAGCGGCGGGCCACGGACGCCGCGCGGTCGAACGTGGAGACCCGTCCGCCCGCCTCCGCCTTCGCGCGGGCGGTGTTGAAGACCTTCTCCAGCATGTACGGGATGGTCAGCAGGCAGGTCGGCCGGAAGCTCGCCAGGTCGGGCAGGAGGTCCTCGGCCGCGAGGCTCGGGGCGTGGCCGAGGCGCACCCGGGCGCGTACGCAGGCGACGGCGACCATGCGGCCGAAGACGTGGGACATGGGCAGGAAGAGGAGGACGGAGGCCTCCTCACTGGTCCGGGCCTTGAAGATGGGGTAGAGCAGTTCGATCGCGTTGTCGACCTCGGCGAAGAAGTTGCCGTGGCTGAGGGCGCATCCCTTGGGCCGGCCCGTGGTGCCCGAGGTGTAGATAAGGGTGGCGAGGGTGTCGGGGCCGAGGACTCCCCGGCGTACCTCCACCTCCTGGTCCGGGATGTGCGCGCCGGCCTCCGCGAGCGCTTCGACGTGGCCCTTCTCGACGGTCCACACCCGCCGCAGGTCGGGAAGGTGCGGGAACTCGGGGCCGAGGGCGGCGGCCTGGCCGGCGGTCTCCGTGATCAGGGCGACGGCGCCGGAGTCGTGCAGGATCCAGCGGGCCTGGAAGACGGAGGAGGTCGGGTAGATGGGGACGGTGACCAGTCCGGCGGCCCACGCGGCGAAGTCGAGGACGGTCCACTCGTAGATGGTGCGGGCCATGACGGCGATGCGGTCGCCCGGGGTCAGGCCCTCGGCGATCAGCCCCTTGGCGACGGCCAGGACCTCGGCGGCGAACGCGGCGGCCGTCACGTCGCTCCAACTGCCGTCCGGGGTCTTCCGGCTGAGGACCACCGCGTGCGGTGCCGTGCTCGCGTTCTCGAACGGCAGGTCGGCGAGCGAGCCGTGCCGCACCGGCCGGGCGAACGGCGGCACGGACACTTCCCGTACGACTCCGTCCAGCCGCCGGATCTCTGGCTCGACCAGGACGGGTGCTCCGTAGACGTCGTCGTCGAGACCGGAGGAAAACGCGGAGGGATACGCGGTGGACACGGGCGGCTCCTGAGGCGGTGCAGTGGAACTGCTGGGTGCCACGACGTACGTGCCTCGCACGCCGAGGCGCTCACCGATGGCCGGCGGGGAAAGGGATTACCACCGGTCGGTGCCGGGATCGTACGGTGCTCACGTGGGGGGTCTGTGCGGGTCCGGGGATGGTCCCGGGACGGGCGTGTGCAGTGTCGTGGGTTACGTGAGGGTCACTCACGTACGTTCCAGGATCGCCGTGACGCCCTGCCCGCCCGCCGCGCAGATCGAGATCAGTCCGCGTCCCGGTGCGTCCCGTTCGGCGAGGAGTTTCGCCAGGGTCGCCACGATGCGGGCGCCCGTGGCGGCGAACGGGTGACCGGTCGCCAGGGACGAGCCCGCCACGTTCAGTCGCGAGCGGTCGACGGGGGCGAGTCCGCGCTTCTCCCAGGCGGCCAGGGTGGCCAGCACCTGGGAGGCGAACGCCTCGTGGACCTCGATCAGGTCGAAGTCCGCCATGCCCAGTCCGGCCCGCTCCAGCATGCGCGGGACCGCGTACGCCGGTGCCATCAGCAGGCCGTCCTCGCCGCCGGCGACGTCACCGTGCACGAAGTCCACGGCGGCCGTCTCGTACGCGGTCAGATATGCCAGCGGGGCCAGGCCCCGTTCCTCCGCCCACTCCTCGCTCGCGAGCAGCACGAGCGCCGCGCCGTCCGTGAGCGGGGTCGAATTGCCCGCGGTCATGGTGGGGTTGGGGCCGTCCAGTCCGAACACCGGCTTCAGCGCGGCGAGTTTTTCGACCGTCGAACCGGGGCGCAGGTTCTGGTCGCGGTCCAGGCCGCGGAAGGGCACCACGAGGTCCTGGAACAGGCCGCGTTCGTACGCCGCCGCCAGCCGCTGGTGACTGGTCGCCGCGAGTTCGTCCTGGGCCTCGCGGGTGACGCCCCAGGCGCGTGCGGTGACCGCGGCGTGCTCGCCCATGGAGAGTCCCGTGCGCGGTTCGGCGTTGCGCGGGATGTCGGGGACGAGGTGACGGGGGCGCACCTTCGTCAACGCCTTGAGGCGGGCGCCCGGCGACTTGGCGCGCCGCGCCTCCAGCAGCACCTTGCGCAGGTCGTCGTTGACGCCGAGGGGCGCGTCGCTCGCGGTGTCGGCGCCGCCGGCGATCGCGGCCTCCGTCTGACCGAGGGCGATCTTGTTGGCGGCGGCGACGACCGCCTGGAGTCCGGTGCCGCAGGCCTGCTGGATGTCGTAGGCGGGGGTGCGGTCGTCGAGCCGTGAGCCGAGGACCGTCTCGCGGGCGAGGTTGAAGTCGCGGCTGTGCTTGAGGACCGCCCCGGCGACGAACTCACCCACCGCGCCCGGCGCTTGAAGCCCGTACCGCTCGACGAGGCCGTCCAGCGCGGTGGTGAGCATCTCCTGGTTGGAGGCGGTGGCGTAGGGGCCGTCGGAGCGGGCGAAGGGGACACGGCTGCCGCCGATGACCGCGACGCGCCGGACAGCGGCCGGCTTCAGGGTGCTCATCTCGACCTGCTCCTCACCGTGACATAGTCTTACCTCCGGTAACCTTACTCCAGAGTAAGCAACGGGGTAAGTCATGTGCCCCCGCACCGAGCGAGCCCCCTCAGACCCCGCCGGGAGTTCCCCATGGCCGACCGCTATCTCAGCTTCACCGGCACCGCGCCCGGCCGCTTTCTGACGCGCCGCCTGGGCCTGCCCCGGCCCGCGCCGCTGCGCCGCTGGTCACCGGAGCGGCCGGAGCTGGACGGCGGCCTGCTCCACCTCACGGCCGGCAAGTCCGCCCCCGACCTCGAACCCGTCCTCGCCCGCACCGGACCCGCCCGGAACGACGACACCGGCCGGCCCGCCGCCGTCGTCCTGGACGCGACCGGCATCCGGGACGTCGAAGGGCTCGCGGAGGTGCACGCGGCCCTGCATCCCGTCGTACGGTCGGTCACCACGAGCGGCCGGATCGTGGTGCTCGGCGCCCCGCTCGACCCCGCCGACCACCATCAGGCCGCCGCCCAGCAGGCGTTGGAGGGATTCACCCGCTCCCTCGGCAAGGAGATCGGCGGGGGCAGGACCGTGAACCTGGTCCGCCTCACCGACGCCCCCGCCGCCGAGTCCACCCTCCGCTTCCTGCTCTCCCCCAAGTCGGCCTACGTCAGCGGCCAGGTGATCGGGGTCGGCGCGTACGAGGCCGCCGCCCCCCACGACGTGGACCGCCCCCTCGCCGGCCGCACCGCCCTGGTGACCGGTGCCGCGCGCGGCATCGGCGAGGCGGTCGCCGAGACCCTGGCCCGGGACGGCGCGAAGGTGGTCGTCCTCGACGTACCACAGGCGGAACAGGACGCCCGGCGCGTCGCCGAACGGCTCGGCGGCATCGCGCTCCCCCTCGACATCACCGCCGCCGACGCGGGCGCCCGGATCGCCGAGGCGCTCCCCGACGGCCTCGACGTGCTCGTCCACAACGCGGGCATCACCCGTGACCGGCGACTGGTCAACATGCCGGCCGAGCGCTGGCTCCCCGTACTGGAGGTGAACCTGGCGAGCGTGCTGCGCACGACCGACGCGCTGCTCTCCGCCGGCGCCCTGAACCGGGGCGGGCGGATCGTCGCCACGGCCTCCATCGCGGGGATCGCCGGGAACGCCGGCCAGACCAACTACGGGGCGAGCAAGGCGGGCGTCACCGGACTGGTCCGCGCCCTCGCGCCCCGCGCGCTCGCCGAGCACGGCGTGACGGTGAACGCCGTGGCACCGGGATTCATCGAGACGAAGATGACGGCGGCCGTTCCCCTGTTCATCCGCGAGGCGGGGCGCCGGATGAACTCCCTCGCCCAGGGCGGCCTCCCGGCCGATGTCGCCGAGACCACCGCCTGGTTCGCCCACCCGGCGTCCGGCGCGGTGAACGGGCAGGTCGTACGGGTCTGCGGCCAGAGCCTGTTGGGGGCGTGAGCGCCATGACGTCCACACCGGCACCCCCGGCCGAGCTCGGGCTCGGCAAGTCCCCCGCCCTCGCGCCGCTCCTCGTGCGCGGGGCCCTGCTGTCCCCCTTCAAGCGCCCACGTCCCGACGCCGGTCACCCCCGCACCCGGCTGGTGCTGCCCGGTCTGCGCGTGGACGCCGCCCGCCTCGCCGCGTACGAGCGGGTCTGCGGCTTCCCGACCGGCGAGGACGCACTGCCGGTGACGTATCCGCACGTGCTGGGCTTTCCGCTCGCCATGCGGCTGATGAGCGCGCCGGACTTCCCGCTCCCGCTGCTGGGCCTCGTCCACACGTCGATACGGATCACCCGGCACCGGACGACACCGTCCACGGGCGCCTACGAACTGTCCGTGCACGTCGAGGGGTTGGCCCCGCACCGGCGCGGCACCGAGGCCGCCGTGGTCACCGAGCTGCGGGACGGCGGTGACCTCGTATGGGAGTCGCGGAGCACCTATCTGGCCCGGCACCGGACCGCCGACCGGCCCGCCGGGCCGAAGGAGCGGGAGCGCGAGCCGCTGCCCCGCGTCGAGGAGTGGCGGCTCGCCGGGGACGTCGGACGGCGCTACGGGGCCGCGTCCGGCGACCGCAACCCGATCCACCTCCACCCGCTCACCGCCCGGCTCTTCGGCTTCCCCCGCGCCATCGCGCACGGCATGTGGACCGTGGCCCGCTGCCTCGCCGCGCACGGTATCCCGGACGCGGCGGAGGTCCGGGCGGACTTCCGGGCGCCGGTGCTGCTGCCGGGGACGGTGACCTACGCGGCCGGGGGCGGGCGCTTCGAGCTGCGCGGCACCGGCGACCGGGTTCACCTCACTGGGGAGGTCCGCCCGGTCTGAGCGCCGGAGGCGCCGTCGTCGTCGGGCGGTGTCCAGTGCCGGCCGGCCATCAGGTCGCCGAGTCCGGCCCAGGCGAAGTTCATCAGGGTGGCCGCCGACTGCCGGGCCGTGACTCCGGGGGTGGCGTTGGCCCAGTCGGCGAGGGCCTCGGCGGCGCCGACCAGGGCCTCCGCGAGCCCGGACACCTCGTGTTCGGGGAGGTCGGGGTCGCGGTGGGCGTCACGGGCGGCGGCGAGTATGAGCTGCGTCACGAACGCCACTATCTCCGCGCGCATCGCGGCGACCTCGGCGGCGAACACCTCGCCGTGCGTACGGGCCTGGAGGTGCAGGACGGCCCAGCCGTCGGGGTACCGGGCGGTGTGCGTGAAGAACGCCGTCAGGCCCGACCAGAGCTGCCGGTCGGCCGGCAGACCCGGGCGGGCACCGGCGCGCACCGCCTCGGTGAGGGCCTTCGCCTCACGCCGGATGCAGGCGGTGAACAGGTCTTCCTTGGAGTTCAGGTACAGGTACACCAACGGCTTGGACACGCCCGCCAGTTCGGCGATCTCGTCCATCGACGCGGCCATGTACCCCCGTTGACCGAAGGTCCGTACGGCGGCGTCCAGCATCTGCTGCTCACGGACCGCACGCGGCATCCGCTTCGTCTTCACGGCACCCATATGGCTTAGCGTACGGGCCCGCGTACGAATCCCCGTCCGCCCTCGGACATGCCGCCGCCCGGAGGGCGGGCCTCGCGGCATCCGGTACCTGCTCCGGGGTCTCCCGCTCGAGCGCAGCCGAGAGTGGGGAGCGGGCCGGGCGTCGCGGGGCATGCGCGACTCCGGCGGGTACCCCCTGGGACATGCCGCCGCCCGCACCGGTCGGTGCGGGCGGCTGGTGGCCTTCGCGGCTGCCGGATCAGGCGGCCACGGCGACCTGCTGGGGCTCGTCGACCGGGGAGGCGTGGACGGAGTCGTACGCCTTCCGGTCGAGCAGGCCCTCCCGGGCGGAGACGATGACCGGAACCAGAGCCTGCCCGGCGACATTCGTCGCCGTGCGGATCATGTCCAGGATCGGGTCGATGGCGAGGAGCAGGCCCACGCCCTCCATGGGCAGGCCCAGCGTGGAGAGGGTGAGGGTCAGCATGACCGTCGCGCCGGTGAGGCCGGCCGTGGCGGCGGAGCCCACGACCGAGACGAACGCGATCAGCAGGTAGTCGCCGACGCCGAGCTGGATGTCGAAGATCTGGGCGACGAAGATCGCGGCGATGGCCGGGTAGATCGCGGCGCAGCCGTCCATCTTCGTGGTGGCGCCGAACGGGACGGCGAAGGAGGCGTACTCCTTCGGCACGCCGAGGCGCTCGGTGACCTTCTGGGTCAGCGGCATGGTGCCGACGGAGGAACGGGAGACGAAGGCCAGCTGGATGGCGGGCCAGGCGCCCTTGAAGAACTGGAGCGGGTTGACCTTGGCGACGGTCGCGAGCAGCGCCGGGTAGACGCCGAAGAGGACGAGCGCGCAGCCGACGTAGATGTCGGCGGTGAAGGTGGCGTACTTGCCGATCAGGTCCCAGCCGTAGGTGGCGATGGCGTTGCCGATGAGGCCGACCGTGCCGAGCGGGGCGAGGCGGATGACCCACCACAGGGCCTTCTGGAGGAGTTCGAGGACGGACTCGCTCAGGGTGAGGATCGGCTGGGCCTTCTCGCCGAGCTGGAGGGCGGCGATGCCGGCGACGGCGGCCATGAAGACGATCTGGAGCACGTTCAGCTCGGTGAACGGCGTGATGACGTCCGTCGGGACGATGCCGGTGAGGAAGTCGATCCAGGAGCCGGTCTTCTCGGGCGCGGCGCCGTCCGCCGGGGTGAGGCCGGTGCCGGAGCCCGGGTTGGTGATCAGGCCGATGGCCAGGCCGATCGCCACCGCGATCAGCGAGGTGATCATGAACCAGAGGAGGGTGCGCGAGGCCAGCCGGGCCGCGTTGTTGACCTTCCGCAGGTTGGTGATGGAGACCAGGATCGCGAAGAAGACGAGCGGGGCGACGGCCAGCTTCAGCAGGCCGATGAAGGTGCCGCCGACCTTCTCCAGGGTGGTGACGAGCCAGGAGACGTCCTGGCTGCGGGCGAGCCAGCCGAGCAGGACGCCCAGGACGAGGCCGGCGAGTATCTGGGCCCAGAAGGGCGCGCGTATGGGCAGCTTGAACTGCGTGTTCGTGGACACGGACATGCTCCGGTGAGGGGGACGCGTGAGGGATGTGACGTGGGACTCGGGTGGCGGCGGAACGTCAGGGACGACAGTTCGCGGCGG
Organism: Streptomyces sp. NPDC031111; assembly: GCF_055570675.1. Taxonomy (NCBI): domain Bacteria; kingdom Bacillati; phylum Actinomycetota; class Actinomycetes; order Kitasatosporales; family Streptomycetaceae; genus Streptomyces; species Streptomyces sp. NPDC031111. The sequence goes on along the minus strand of NZ_JBVIGS010000002.1, from coordinate 105,200 downwards.
TGACCCGGCAGAGGTCCACGTGCAGGCGCGCCACGAGCGGAACACTCCGGGGCGTGGGGAACACGGCTGCTGACTTCACCCGGAGACCGTAACACCTGAACTTTGGGATCCTCAAAGCCTTACTTTGACAGGCGAGAGGTCAAACGCATCCATACAACGCAAAGCGCCCCGGTTTCCCAGGGCGTTCGGGAAGCCGGGGCGCCGACGTGCGGTGCGCGGTTGTGACGGAGATTACGGAGATTACGAGGCCTGGCCCTGCGCCTGCCCCTGCGCGCGGGCGGTGTCGTCGGCCGCGTCCTCCTGGTTGCGGTTGGCCTCCAGGTTGGCCTTGGCCCGCTCCACCCGCCGCACGATCCCCTCGGAGGCCCGGTCCCGCTCCTTGCGGAGCACGACGAGACTGATGGGGGCGGAGATCAGCAGCGCGAGCAGGATGACCCACAGGCCGTTGGAGTCGCCGAGGCCACGCGGGGCGAGGCCGGAGTAGACGAGGCCCCAGACGACCACGAGGCAGCCCACGAAGATCCCGAGGCGCATCAGCGTGTAGCGGAGCATCTCATCCACTCTTCCTACGTACGGCCGGAACGTCCCAAAGAGGCAAAGGGACCGCTTCCAGTGAAGCACGCCCGGCACCGGATCTTTCAGCCGGGTACGGGCCTCAGGTCAGCGGCAGCAGCATGACGATGTCGTCCCGGTCGTCGCCCGGGGCCACCCGGATCGCCTCGGGGACCCGGCCGACCTCCTTGTAGCCGCAGGAGGCGTAGAAGCGCTCCAGGCCGAGGCCGCCGCGGCAGGTGAGCCGGATCGCCTCGATGCCGTCGACGGTGCGGGCGGCCCGCTCGGCGGCGGCCATCAGGTCCCGGCCGTACCCCTTGCCCTGGTGGCGGGGGTGGACCATCACCGTGTACAGCCAGAGCCAGTGGGTCATCAGGTGGTGGGTGTTGAAGGTGAGGAACGCCGTCGCGGCCACCCGGCCCTCCTCGTCGTGCCCGACCAGCAGGCGGGAGCGCTCCTCCGCCATCGAGACGAGCTGGCGCACGAGTCCGGGGCGGATGTCCTCACGGGTCACGGGCGGCACGAAGCCGACCGCCCCGCCCGCGTTGGTGACATCGGTCCACAGATCGAGGATGCCGTCGCGGAGTTCGGGGGTGACGACGGGGTCGAACGTAAACGTAAGGGGCATGCGGCGATACTAACCATTACCCCAGGACTTGTGCAGCCACTTTCAGATCGGAGACCAGTCCGCGGTACGCCGCCTCCCGGTCGTCCGCCCGCAGCACCGAGGACGGGTGGACTGTGGGCACCAGCCGCTCGGGGTGTCCGTGGATCTCCGCCTCCAGTACGGTGCCGCGCACCTGGGTGACCCGGAAGGAGGAGCCGAGCAGGGCCTTCCCGGCGGTCGCGCCGAGCACGACGATCAGTTCCGGTTCGACGACGGAGAGCTCGGCGGCGAGCCACGGGCCGCAGGCGGTCATCTCCCTCAGGGAGGGGGCCTTGTGGATGCGGCGCTTACGGGGTTCGGCCTGGGTGAACTTGAAGTGCTTGACGGCGTTGGTGACGTACGCGTCCGCCGGGTCGAGGCCGGCTTCTTCGAGTGCGCGGTCGAGCAGGTGGCCGGCGGGGCCGACGAAGGGTTTGCCCTGGCGGTCCTCCTGGTCGCCGGGCTGCTCACCGACGAGCATGAGGCGGGCGGTCGCCTTGCCGGCGCCGAAGACGGTCTGGGTGGCGTCCCTGTGCAGGGGGCAACCTTTGCAGCTCGCGGCCGCTTTGCGCAGGGCGGGGAGACCGCCCCGGGTTGGCACGAAGGGTTCGGCGGTGTAGGCGTCCTCGGTCCCCATGCGGGCCGGGTACCCGCCGTCGGCGCTCGGACCCATGCCGGGTGCGGCCGAGTGGGGGCTGATCGCGCAGTTCCCCGCGCCCCTTTCAGGGACGTGCACTGGACGCCCCTGAAAGGGGCGCGGGGAACTGCGCGACCGGCCACACGCGACCCGCGCCTCGCGATGTGGCCCACCGAGTCGGGTGGTGGGTGGGCATAGGCCGGGGGTCCAGGGGGCGGGAGCCCCCTGGCGGGGTCGAAGGGGCGGAGCCCTTTCAGACGCGCATCGGCTGGGGCGACTCCCGACGCGACGGGTCCGGGCCGGCGTACTCGCGGATGATCTCGTACCGCGTGTTCCGCTCCACCGGGCGGAACCCGGCGTCCCGGATGAGGTCCAGGAGATCCTCCCGGGTCAGCTTGTTCGGCGTGCCGAAATCGTCCGCGTCGTGCGTGATCTTGTACTCGACGACCGACCCGTCCATGTCGTCCGCCCCGTGCTGCAACGCCAGCTGCGCCGTCTGCACACCGTGCATCACCCAGAACACCTTGACGTGCGGCACGTTGTCGAACAGCAGCCGCGACACCGCGAACGTCTTCAGCGCCTCCGCCCCCGTCGCCATCTGCGTCCGCGCCTGGAGCCGGTTGCGTACCTTGCCGTCCTTCATGTCCACGAAGTCGTGCTGGTAGCGCAGCGGGATGAAGACCTGGAAGCCGCCGGTCTCGTCCTGGAGCTCACGCAGCCGCAGCACATGGTCCACGCGGTGGCGCGGCTCCTCGATGTGGCCGTAGAGCATGGTGCACGGGGTCTTCAGACCCTTCTCGTGCGCCAGCCGGTGGATGCGCGACCAGTCCTCCCAGTGAGTGCGGTGGTCGACGATGTGCTGCCGCACCTCCCAGTCGAAGATCTCCGCGCCGCCGCCGGTGAGGGACTCCAGACCGGCGTCGATGAGTTCGTCGAGGATCTCGCTCGCGCTCAGCCCGGAGATCGTCTCGAAGTGGTGGATCTCCGTGGCGGTGAACGCCTTCAGCGAGACGTCCGGCAGCGCGGCCTTCAACTCCCTGAGCGAGCGCGGGTAGTAGCGCCACGGCAGGTTCGGGTGCAGCCCGTTGACGATGTGCAGCTCGGTGAGGTTCTCGCCCTCCATCGCCTTGGCGAGCTTCACCGCCTCCTCGATGCGCATCGTGTACGCGTCCTTCTCCCCCGGCTTGCGCTGGAAGGAGCAGTACGCGCAGGAGGCGGTGCACACGTTGGTCATGTTGAGGTGGCGGTTGACGTTGAAGTGCACGACGTCGCCGTTCTTGCGCGTCCTCACCTCGTGCGCCAGACCGCCCAGCCAGGCCAGGTCGTCCGACTCGTACAGCGCGATGCCGTCCTCGCGGGTCAGCCGCTCACCGGCCCTGACCTTCTCCTCCAGCTCGCGCTTGAGCCCGACGTCCATGCCGATCCCTCTTTTCCTCAGGCAGACTCCGTCAACCGTACGCCCCGCTCACGCCACTTCTTCGGGCAGCTCTCCGACGCGGTTCTCCCACTTGGTGGAGAGCACGATGGTCGTACGGGTCCGGGAGACGCCCTTGGTGCCGGACAGCCGGCGGATGATCTTCTCCAGGCCGTCCACGTCGGTGGCCCGCACCTTGAGCATGAAGGAGTCGTCGCCCGCGATGAACCAGCAGTCCTCGATCTCCTTCAGCTCCTTCAGCCGCTGCGCCACGTCCTCGTGGTCGGCGGCGTCGGACAGCGAGATGCCGATCAGGGCGGTGACGCCGAGGCCCAGCGAGGCGGCGTCCACGGTGGCGCGGTAGCCGGTGATGACACCGGCCGCCTCCAGCCGGTTGATGCGGTCGGTGACGCTGGGGCCCGACAGGCCGACGAGGCGTCCCAGCTCCGCGTAGGAGGCCCGCCCGTTCTCCCTCAGGGCCTGGATGAGCTGCCTGTCCACCGCGTCCATGCGATCGAAGCCTTCCACTGAAGAGGTCTGAAAGTTCTGCCCCTGCCGGGGTGTTGCGGGAGTGCTCAGTCCGTGCGGGATCCGCCGCCGAGTTCGCCCTCCCAGCGGCGGTAGAGCCGGTGCTCGACGCCCGCCGCGTCGAGTACGCGTCCGGCGACGAAGTCCACCAGGTCCTGGATGTGCGTCGCGCCCGCGTAGAAGGCCGGGGAGGCGGGCACCACGGTCGCGCCCGCGTCGTCCAGCGTGACCAGGTGCCGCAGGGTCTGGCCGTTGAGCGGGGTCTCCCGTACGGCCACCACCAGCGTGCGTCCCTCCTTCAGGGTGACGCTCGCCGCCCGCTGCAACAGGTCCTTGGACAGCCCGAGCGCCACCCCGGCCACACAGGCCGTGGAGGCGGGCACGATCAGCATGCCCTTGCTCGGGTACGACCCCGAGGAGGGCCCGGCCGCGAGGTCACCGGCGGCCCAGTGCCGTACGTCGTCGAGGTCGACGGAGAAGGTGCCCGGCTTGCCGTCCGCGCCCCGGGACAGCCATTCGCGCAGGTCGTCGCGCCAGTGGGCATCCCGGTACGCGATCCCGGTCTCGTCCAGCAGGGTGAGCCGCGAGGCCCGGCTGACGACGAGATCGACGCTCTCCCCCGCCGCCAGCAGCGCACGCAGCACAGCGGCTGCGTAGGGCGTCCCGGACGCCCCCGACACCCCCACGATCCAAGGCCTGCGCCCCGATTCTCCTGCGTTCACATCTTGAGCCTACCGGCGTGCGGGACGCGTCGGCCGTCAGGACCTGTTCAGACGGTCAGGCCCCGCACCAGCAGGTCCAGCAGCGCGCACACGAACAGGGCGATGCCGATGAAGCCGTTGACGCTGAAGAACGCCCGGTTGAGGCGGGTCAGGTCGTGCGGGCGGACGATGCGGTGCTCGTAGACGAAGGCTGCGGCCACGATCAGCAGGCCGAGCCAGAAGAACGCGCCGGCGTCGGTGAGCAGGGCGTACCAGACGAACAGGGCCGTGGTGACGGCGTGGCAGACGCGGGCGCCCCAGATCGCGGCGGGGATGCCGAACCGGGCCGGGACCGACTTCACGCCGATCTCCCGGTCGGTGTCGACGTCCTGGCAGGCGTAGATCAGGTCGAAGCCGCCGATCCAGACGCCGACCGCCAGACCGAGGACGACCGCGTCCCAGGACCACGACCCGCTGATCGCCAGCCAGCCGCCGACCGGGCCCATGGCCTGGGCGAGACCGAGGATGGCCTGCGGGAAGTTGGTGAACCGCTTGCCGTACGGATACACCACCATCGGGATCACGGCGACGGGCGCGAGGGCCAGGCAGAGCGGGTTGAGCAGGGCCGCCGCGCCGAGGAAGACGACGAGGGCGACGAGCGCGCCGATCCAGGCGTGGCGCACCGACATCGCGCCGGTGACCAGCTCGCGGTGCGCGGTGCGCGGGTTACGGGCGTCGATCTCGCGGTCGATGATCCGGTTGGCGGCCATCGCGAAGGTGCGCAGGCCGACCATGGCGAGGGTGACGAGCAGCAGCTTGCCCCAGTGGATGTTCCCGTCCCACTCGTACATCGCGGTGAGCGCGGCGATGTAGGCGAAGGGCAGGGCGAAGACCGAGTGCTCGATCATCACCAGGCGCAGGAAGGCCCTGGTGCGCCCCGGCTGCTGCGGAAGCGCGGCGGAGGCCGAGGTCACAGTCCGTACTCCTTCCAGCGGCGGTCGACCAGTGCGGCCGTGTCCGGGTCGGACTCGACCATGTCGGGCCAGCCGCCGTCGCGCGTGTACCCCTCCTCGGGCCACTTCCGCGTCGCGTCGATGCCCGCCTTGCCGCCCCAGAACTGCTGGTACGACGCGTGGTCGAGATGGTCGACGGGGCCTTCCACGACGGTGAGGTCACGGGCGTAGTCGGTGTTGCCGAGGGCCCGCCAGGAGACCTCGTGCAGGTCGTGGACGTCGCAGTCGGAGTCGACGACCACGATCAGCTTGGTCAGCGACATCATGTGGGCGCCCCAGATGGCGTGCATGACCTTCTGCGCGTGCTTGGGGTACTTCTTGTCGATCGAGACGATCGCGCAGTTGTGGAAGCCGCCGGACTCGGGGAGGTGGTAGTCCACGATGTCGGGGACGATGATCTTCAGCAGGGGCAGGAAGAACCGCTCGGTCGCCCGCCCCAGCGGGCCGTCCTCGGTCGGCGGCCGGCCGACCACGATCGACTGGAGCAGCGGACGCTTCCGCATCGTCACACAGTCGATGGTCAGCGCCGGGAACGGCTCCTGCGGGGTGTAGAAGCCGGTGTGGTCGCCGAACGGCCCCTCGGGCAGCATCTCGCCCGGTTCCAGCCAGCCCTCGATGACGACCTCGGCCTGGGCCGGGACCTGGAGCGGGACGGTCTTGCAGTCGACCATCTCGATCCGCCTGCCCTGGAGGAACCCGGCGAACAGGTACTCGTCGATGTCACCGGGGAGGGGGGCGGTGGAGGCGTACGTCACGGCGGGCGGGCAGCCGAAGGCGATGGCGACGGGCAGGCGCTCCCCGCGGCGGGCGGCCACCTGGTAGTGGTTGCGGCTGTCCTTGTGGATCTGCCAGTGCATGCCGATGGTGCGCCTGTCGTGGCGCTGGAGGCGGTAGAGACCGAGGTTGCGGACCCCGGTCTCCGGGTCCTTGGTGTGGGTCAGGCCCAGGTTGAAGAAGGAGCCGCCGTCCTTGGGCCAGGTGAACAGCGCCGGGAGCTGTTCGAGGTCCACGTCGTCGCCGTGCAGCACGACCTCGTGGACAGGCGCGTCCCCGGACTTCACCTTCTTCGGCGGTACGTGCGTCATCGCGCCGAGCTTCCCGAACGCCTCGCGCACCCCGACGAACCCGTGCGGCAGCTCGGGCTTGAGCAGACCGCCGATCTTCTCGCCGATCTCGGCGTACGACTTCAGGCCGAGCGCCTTCAGCAGGCGGCGGTCGGTGCCGTACACATTCATCGCGAGGGGCATGCGGGAGCCGCGCACGTTCTCGAAGAGCAGCGCGGGACCGCCGGCCTTGTTCACCCGGTCGACGATCTCGCCGACCTCCAGGTGCGGGTCGACCTCGGCCTTGATGCGCTTGAGGTCGCCCTCGCGCTCCAGCGCCCTGAGCAGGGAGCGAAGATCGTCGTAAGCCATGGGGTCAAGTATCCCCGAGCGGTTACCCTGGCCCTGTACCACCCACCGCTTTCGCTGGAGAGGCCCATGCTGCGGGTGCTGATGTTCCTCGTGCCACTGGCGCTGAGCGTGTACGCGTTCATCGACTGCATCAGCACGAAGGACGAGGACATCCGCCACATGCCCAAGCCGCTGTGGGCGATCCTGGTCCTGCTGTTCCCGCTGGTCGGGTCGATCTCCTGGCTGATCGCCGGCAAGAAGCGGCACCCCGCGGGCGGGGCCGTCGGTTCCGCCTGGAGCCGGGGCGGCGGTCGGCAACAGTGGGTGGCGCCGGACGACAACCCCGAGTTCCTGAAGTCGCTGGACGACGAGAAGGACAGGGACGACAAGCCGGGCGACGGCGAGCGCGGCGGACCCGCCTGACCGACCCTCCCCCGCGCCTCACAGCCAGGTCGTGGCGAGCGGGACGGTGACGGCCGCGACGAACAGGAGCGTGAGGTTGAGGGCGATCCCGCGGTCCCCGAGGCTCAGGTGCAGGCCGGTCGCGCAGATCTGGAGCACGACGAACCCGATGGCGGCGGCCAGGGACGTCCAGGGGGCCGTGCCGGTCAGCGGCGGGAGGACCAGCCCGGTCGCGCCGAGCACCTCGATCGCTCCGACGCCCCTGACGACCGGCATCGGTGTGCTGTCGACCCAGGCCATCATCGGCCGGAGCCGCTCACGGCTCCGCACCACTTTCAGGCCGCCGCCGTAGACGTAGAAGAGGGCCAGCGGTACGGCGACGATCCAGTACGCGACGTTCACGGTGCCGCCGTCCCGGGGAACTCGCCGGCGGGTTCGGTTGCGTACCGGCTCATCGTCCGGATGCTCTCGCTCGGGGTCGGGGTCCGGCCGCCCGCGCTCAGGTCGCGCAGGTCCCGGAAGTACTGCACGTACAGGTCGGGCGTGAACGTGCTGAGCATGACGGCCGGTTCGTCGGTCACGTTGGCGAAGGTGTGCGGTGCCCCGGGCGGGACCAGCACGAAGGTGCCCGCCGTCGCGTCGTGCCGTTCGTCCCCGACGGTGAAGCGCACCGAGCCGGAGACGACGTAGAAGCCTTCGTCGTGCCGGGCGTGGCGGTGCTGCGGCGGTCCGGGGGTGTGCGGGGCGAGGACGGACTCGGCCATCCCGAGGCGGTGGCCGGTGTTGCTGCCGTCCTCCAGGACGCGCATACGGGTGGTGCCCAGGACGATCGTCTCGCCGTCCTCCGGACGGACCACCGACACGGTGGGGTCCTCGGTCGGCCTGCTGGCACGGGGTTCGTCGGTCATGCTCCCGATTCCACCGCCGGGTCGGTACAGGCGTCCAAGACCTGTTCCGCGACGCCGATACCGAACGGGTATCGTCGCAGTATGGAGCTACGTTCGCTGCGCTATTTCGTGGCGGTCGCCGAGGAACTCCACTTCGGCCGGGCGGCGGCCCGCCTGCACATGAGCCAGCCGCCGCTGAGCCGGGCGATCAAGGCGCTGGAGACGGAGATCGGCGCCCCGCTGTTCGACCGGACCCCCGCCGGCGTCACCCTCACCGAGGTCGGGGCGGTGCTGCTGGACGAGGCACGGGGCCTGCTCGACCGGGCGGACCGGGTCCGCGTACGGGTGGCGGCCGCGGCCGGTACCGCCACCCTCGCCGTCGGCATCCTCGGGGACAGCACCGACCCCGGCGCCACCCGGCTGGCCGACGCCTACCGCCGGCGCCACCCGCACGTCGAGGTCGCCGTCCGCGAGACCGACCTGACCGACCCCACCTGCGGGCTGCACGCGGGACTGGTCGACGTGGCCCTGACCCGCGCGCCGTTCGACGAGACGGGCCTGACCGTGTGCGAGCTGCGCACCGACCCGGTGGGGGCGCTGCTGCGCGCCGACGATCCGCTGGCCCGCCACGACGCCCTGGAGCCGGCCGACCTGGCCGACCGCCGCTGGTTCCGGTTCCCCGAGGGCACCGACCCGCTCTGGGGGGCGTACTGGAGCGGCGGGCGGCCCCGCGAGGGGCCGGTGGTGCGCACCGTCCAGGAATGCCAGCAGGCGGTGCTGTGGAACGGCACGGTCGGCATGACCCTCCTGGAGCACGAACCCGCCGAGGGGCTCGTAGTGGTGCCGCTGACCGGCATGGCGCCGAGCCGGGTGGTGGCGGCGTGGCACGAGGGCGATCCGAACCCGCTGGTCCGCTCGTTCGTCCGGATCGCCCTCGCCGCCTACCGCGGGAACCAGGGGGTCACTGGGTCCACAGGTCGCACTTGTGGTCCCGCGGGAAGGTCGTCGAGGCCGTGATCGCCTCGGGAGCGAGCACCTGCACCTTGGGGTACTGGTTCCAGCGCGGGGCGCCCGCCGCGTACGGGACGCCGGTGTGCGCGAAGTTGGTCCAGTAGCCGAGCATCTTCGCCGCCAGGGCGTTCTGGGCGGGGGTGCCCGAGACGCCACCGAAGACGTAGCGGATCTCGGAGCCGTGCGGGGCGCCGATGGGGAAGCCGATCGGCAGCTCCAGGTAGTCCATGGCGTGGCGGTCGGCGAACTCGTACTGGTAGGAGCGGGTGTGAGCGGCCATCAGCTGGGCCGTGCGGGACTGGAGGCAGGCGAACTGCGCGTCGGTGAGGATCGCGCCGAGGGCCTCGGCGGGGGTGCTGTACTCCGTCAGCGGATAGCGGGCGAGGATCGCGTCGGACCGGTCGCCGTAGAGGGCGCGGACGGCCACCGGGTAACCGGCCGCGGTGAGTGGGCGACCGGCCAGGTCGTAGGTCGTCGCCACGGTGAGGCGGCCCTCGTCGGCGGTGGTGCCCTGGAGGACGGGCACCCGGTGGAACCGGCCGCTCTCCAGCGCGTCCGTGATCTGGAGGGGCAGCACCCGGCCGTCGACGTTGGGGACCCAGCGGGCGCCCGGGTTCAGCGAGGCCGCGAGCAGCTCGTCGGCCGGCCTGGACCGCAGGCAGGCCACGTCGGCGCAGCCCAGGGAGCCGGCCCAGGACGCGCCGGTGCGCTGCTGCGACTCCTGGGTGGGCAGGGGGAATCCGCAGCCCGACTGGGCGATGGCACGGTCGAACAGGCCGGCCGCGCGGGGCGAGACCAGGTGCTGGCAGACGCTGCCGCCGCCCGCCGACTCCCCGAAGATCGTCACCTGGTCGGGATCACCGCCGAACGCCGCGATGTTCTGCCGCACCCAGCGCAGGGCCGCCTGCTGGTCGAGCAGGCCGTAGTTGCCGGAGACGGCCGTCGGGGACTCCTCGGCCAGGCCCGGGTGCGCGAGGTAACCGAACGCGCCGAGGCGGTAGTTGAGTGTCACGACGACCACGTCGCCCCGGGCGGCCAGTTCGCCGCCGTCGTAGAAGGTCCCGGAGCCGTTGGTGAAGCCTCCGCCGTGCATCCAGACCATCACGGGCCGGCCGGGCAGGGAGCGCTCGGGCGTGTGGACGTTGAGGTAGAGGCAGTCCTCGCTGGGGGTGCCGGGCCCGGCCAGATCACCCCAGGGGGTCGACGAGTTCGCCTGCATGCAGGGGTTGCCGGGGGTGGTGGCGTCGCGGACACCCGACCAGCGCTCCGGCGGGGCGGGCGGCTTCCAGCGCAGGTCCCCGACCGGCGGTGCGGCGTAGGGGATGCCGAGGTAGGCGTTGGCGGACTCCCCCGCCTCGCCCCGCACCTGCCCGTACCGGGTGGTGACGGTCGTGTCGTCGGCCGCCGCGGCGGGCGTGGCGCCCAGACCGGCCGCCGACAGCAGGAGGGCGCCCGTCAGCACCCCCCGTAAGCGGCGCGTCCACGTCGGTGACGGGCGTTGCGGTGTCCTTGCCTTGCGACGTGCGAGCGGACCGGGCATCGGCACCTCCGGTTACGGGGTCGGGTGGTGGCACAGCCACCGAAGTGTCGACGTCCCCGCCCGTCCCCCGCATCGCGTGAATCACCGGTCTCCCCGCCGGCCCGCCCCGCACGCCCAAGCCGCTGTGGGCGATCCTCGTCCTGCTGTTCCCGCTGGTCGGGTCGATCTCCTGGCTGATCGCCGGCAGGAAGCGGCACCCCGCGGGCGGGGCCGTCGGTTCCGCCTGGAGCCGGGGCGGCGGCCGACAACAGTGGGTGGCGCCGGACGAGCCGGGCGACGGCGAGCGCGGCAGGCCCGCCTGACCGACCCTCCCCCGCGTCGGCCCGGGTCAGCCCCGGGTCCAGCTCTGGGCCGCCGAACCGGAGCACGTCCGCCGCATGATCATTCCGCTCGGTGAGGCGTGCTCCAGACACATGCCGTTGTTCACGAGGATCACGGTGCCGCCCGAACCGAGTCGCCACTCCTGGGCGTTGTCGGCGCCGCAGGTCCCGGTGTGCATCGAGCCGTAGGCGGACAGGCAGTTGCCGGTCGCCTGGTGGACGATCCGGTAGGTGCCGGACGAGACACCGCGCAGGCTCCAGCGGGCCGTCGCGGTGGTGCAGCCGCCTCCGGCGACCGTGCCGTACGAGGCGCTGTCGGAGGCGACGAGGCACTTGCCGCTCGACGCGTTGCGGAGGGTGAAGCCGCCCGTCGACGGGGGTTTGGTCCCCGTTCCCGTGCCGGAGTCGGAGTCGTCCCCGCCGCCGTCCCCACCCCCGTTGCCGCCCGAGCCGTCGCTCGTGCCGGCGTCGCCGTCGCCCTTCGCGCCCCCGTCGTCCGTGTCCGGGCCGGCGCCCGCGTTCTCCGCCCCGGAGGCGGTCGCCGACTCCTTGGATCCGGCGCCCGGCTTCTTGGTGGAGGACTCGTCGGCGGACGGTGACGGCTTCGCGGACCCGCCCGGGGTTCCGGAAGGCGTCGCGGCGGCGGAGACCGTGACCGACGAGGACGAAGGGGTGGGCCCCGCCTTGTCGTCGGCGTCGAAGGTGTACGGCAGAAGCTGGAAGGCGAGGGTGGCGCCCGTCGCGACGACAACGACGGGGATGATCACGGGGATCACCCGGGTCCGGCGACCGCGCTTCTCCCGCGCCGGCGCGGACGCCTCGGGCTTTTCCGGCTCCTCCGGTTCTCCCTCCGCTTCTTGTGGCTCCTCCGGCGGCGGCACAACGGTCGGCGTCCGCTCCGCGAAGACGGCCCGTTCGGTCAGCTGTGCGGTGACGGCCTCCGGCCACAGGGGCGGGGTGAACGGGCCGTGCCGGTCGGCGAGTTCGACGAGCTCGGCGGCGGTGGGCCGGCCCTCGTAGTCCTTGTCCAGACAGGCCGCGACGACCTCGGCGAACTCGGGGTCCAGGGCGCGTACGGCGCCGAGGTCCGGTTCCTGGTGCACGATCCGGTAGAGGACGCCGTGGCCGGACTCGTCGCCGAAGGGCGGCCGGCCGCTCGCCGCGTACGCGAGGACCGAGCCGAGCGCGAAGACATCGACCGCCCCGGTCGACTTCTGGGCCCCCGAGGCCTGTTCGGGGGACATGTAGGCGGGAGTGCCCACCACCATGCCGGTCCGGGTGAGCCGGCTCTGCTCGGCGGCACGGGCCACACCGAAGTCGATGAGGGTGAGGCCGTCGAGGGTGAGCATGACGTTGGACGGCTTGATGTCGCGGTGCACCATGTCCAGCGCGTGGACCGCGGCGAGGCTCGCGGCGGCCTCGCGCAGCAGCAGCCACAGGGCGTCGGCGGGCAGCGGTCCCGCGTGGGCGTCGAGCGCTTCGCGCAGGGTGAGGCCGGGGACGTAGGCGGTGGCGAACCACGGGGGCAGTGCGGTGCGGTCGCCCGCGAGCAGCGGGGCGGTGGCGTGTTCGGGTAAGCGGGCGAGGTTGTCCAGCTCGTGTCCGAAGCGGCGCAGGAAGTCCTTGTCCTCGGCGACGACCGACGGCAGCAGTTGTTTGACCGCGGCGTACCGCCCCTCGTGCACACCGAGGTAGACGCGGCCCATGCCACCGGCTCCGAGCCGTCCGAGGAGCGGTATCGGTCCGATCCGCCGCGGGTCCTCGTCCTCCAGCGGCTCGGCGCCGCTTCCAGCCAGCTCGATCACGCCTGCCCCGTTGTCGATCCGTCGTCGCGCCACCCGGTGGGGGCCGCCCGCTCCCCCGGCTGCGGGCGGACTCGCACCCGGGCAGGGTCAGTCTGGCCCACGGCGAGCTAGGATTGGAAGGGGATTCTAGAAATTCACTCCAGAAAACACCGGGAAGGTACAACGGCCCTGCGATGAGCCCCAAGCAGCACCGCGGTGAGGTCACCGCCGAACGGCTTCTGGACGCGGCGCTGCGGGTCTACGCGGAGTCGGGCGACCGTGGCTTCACCGTCAACGCGATCACCGGGGCCAGCGGTGTCAGCCTGGGCAGCCTGTACCACCATTTCGGCAGTCTGGACGGCCTGGTGAGCGCGCTGCTGGTGCGGTGGCTGGAGCGGCTGATGACCGAGATGGTCACGGCGGTGGAGCGGGCGGACTCCGCGCGGGCCGGCGTCCGGGCCATTGTCCACGCGTACCTCGCCTTCGTCCGGGAGCACCGGGAGGCGGCCCTCCTGCTGCACTCCTCCCGTGCCGACCAGATCGGCATGGAGCAGGCCAGGATGCTCCGTGACGCCCAGGAGGCCCGGCTGACACCGCTGGCCGAGTGGGCGCGTCACCACGTCGGGACGGGCGAACTCGCCCCGTTGTCCCTGCCGTTGATCGAGTCCCTCGTCCTGGGCCCGGTCATCGGCGCGAGCCGCCGCTGGCTGACCCTCGGCGACATCGACCTCGACGAGGCCGCCGCCGAGCTGCCGGACCGGATCTGGCGGTCGATCAGCGCGGATCCGGAGTGAACGCGGCCACGTCTCGGGAAGGAGTCAGCGCGGGCGGGACCACGACAGGATCGACAGCAGATGGGCCGGGACCACCACCCAGGTGATCACGGCGAGCGCGCCCAGCGCCCAGCGGGTCGGCTCGATGCCGCCGGTCGCCGGGTCGGCAACCGCGGCGGCCAGGAGGGCCGGCGACGCCCCGATACCGTCCGGCTCCCGCGGACCGGTCACGGGAGCCCACCCGCGTTCAGGTGCCGGTGAGGAAGATCCTTCCCCCGTGCAGGCGTCCGTCGCCGCCGTCGAAGTAGACCCGGTCACCGATGACGGCCGCGTCGGGGTCGCCGGACGACAGGCGCGTCTCGGCCGACGCTCCGGTGCGAGCGTCCGCGGCGTGCAGGGTGCCGGCCTTGGTGCTGAAAAGCAGCGAGCCGTCCAGCAGGCCGTGCAGCTCGGGGTCGCGTTCGGTCGCCTCCGCCCACAGTGGTCTGCCGGAGCCGGCGTCGACCGCGTGCACGGAACCGGTTTCGTAGTCGCTGGTCCCGCTTCCGAGCCCGCCGTGGACGACGCCGTCCGCGACCACGAGCGGATCGAGCCACTGTTTCACCACCTCGGTGTCCGCGTCGTAGATCCACCGCCGCGTGCCCCGCCGGGCGTCGACGGCGTGGAGGACACCGCGGTCGTCACCGAAGTAGACCGTGCCGTCCGACACCTTGATCGCCGTCACCTCGCCCGGATAGGGCTGATTCGTTCTCGAGTTGTACCGCCACAACTGGTTGCCCGTCTCCGCGTCCCAGGCGCAGAAGTAGGTGTCGTCCGGCTCCCGCACCCCGCCGTAGACGACCCCGTCCACGACCGCGAGGGCATCGGACAGGAGGTACTCGGTCTCGAGGGTCCACTTCAGCCGCCCGGTGGCGGCGTCCACCGCGGACACGGCCCACCTGGCGGGAAGTTCGGCTTCCTCGGGAAGGTCATACATGGCGTTCACGAAGACGGTGCCGTCGGCCACCACCACCCGCCTGTAGTTGTCGAACGTCGTTCCGCGTGGCGTGTGCGCCCGCGCGTCCACGCTCCAGACCCGCTTGCCGCTGTCCACGTCGATGCCCTGGATCGTGCCGTCCTCGTCGCCGGAGACCACCGCCAGCCCGTCGCTGACGCCCTCGAAGGACAACGCGCCCGGATCGTCGTACGTCCACGCCGGGTCGCCGTCGGCGGCGTCCACCGCGTGCAACCGGCCGTCCTCGCCCTCGCCGACCAGCTTCCCGCGGACGACCTCCGGCCGCCGTAGCTCCATGCCCGACGGCCACACCTCCCGCACCGTCAGCTGCTTCGCGGCGGCCGTGGGGCTGCCGGAGCCGGCGGCGTCGTCACCCGGACCGGAGGAGCCCGAGAAGGCTCGGGGCAGCAGCAGGCCACCGACGACGGCCAGGACGACGAAGGCGCCGGCCGCGGCGAGGACCGCTGCACGCCGCCGGGGCGCTCCCCGCGGACGGGCGGACGAGGGGCCTGTGGACGGCGCGCCGAGCCGGGCCGTGGCGACGGCGGTCGGCGCCGGACCCACCGTGACGGTCGGCAGGTCCGCGTCCGCCCGCGTCGTGGCGGCCGGCTGCGGCTGCGGCTCGGTGGCCAGCGCGGCGATGTCGGCGGCGACCGGCGCGGGCAGCCACGTGTCGGCGGTGAACGTGCCCCTGGTGCCGTCGTCCGCCTCCCAGCGGCCCAGTTCCCCGATGAGTTCGGACACCCCGGGCCGCTGCCGCGGGTCCTTGGCCAGGCACCGGGCGACCAGCTCGGCGAGACCGTCCGGCACATGCTCCAGGTCGGGATCCTCATGGACGACGCGGTAGTTGACGCCGTACGCGGGGCCGCCGCCGAACGGGCCGGTGCCGGTCGCCGCGTACGCCAGCAGCGCACCCAGCGCGAACACGTCACCGGGAGGCCCCACCTCGCGGCCGACCAACTGCTCGGGCGGGAGGTAGCCGGGGCTGCCGACCAGGGCCCCCGTGGCGGTCAGCTTGGTGTCGTCGGCGGCCACCGAGATCCCGAAGTCGATCACACGGGGTCCGTCCGGCGCCAGGAGCACGTTCGACGGCTTCAGGTCACGGTGCACCACGTCGGCCCGGTGGATCGCGTCCAGGGCCTCCGCCAGCCCGGATCCCAGGGCCCGCACGGACCTCTCCGGCCACCCGCCGTGCGCCGCGACCGCCGTACCCAGCGCGACACCCGCCACGTAGGCGGTGGCCAGCCACGGCAGGTCCGCGTCCGGGTCCGCGTCGACCACGGGCGCGGTGAACGGGCCGGCGACCCGCCGTGCCGCCGCCACCTCCCGCCCGAACCGCCTGCGGAAGGCGGGGTCCTCAGCCAGTTCCTCGTGCACCACCTTCACTGCGGCCGCCCGGCCGCCCGGCGAACTGGCCAGGTAGACCCGCCCCATCCCGCCCGAGCCGAGCCGAGCGAGGATCCGGTACGGGCCGACCCGCTCGGGATCGCCCGTCCGAAGTGGTACGTACGCCTGCACTCCGCCACTCCTCTCCTGGTCTGTCTCCCGCCCGGTGGCCCCGGTGCCGTCACGCCCGTACGAGGTGCGAATCAGGTGGCGACCCGGTAGGCGGCCAGCCGGACCGGGGCGGCGGCAAGGCCGCCCCGCTCGGTGACCACGATGTCGCCGATGACGTGAACGGCCACTTCCTCTCCCCTCCCCAGCGACTCCCGCCACCCGGGCCTTCCGCTGCGGATGTCGAGCGCGGTCATGGTGTTGTCCGAGTCGGTGACGAGGAGGGTGTCGGCCACCACGTCCAGGGACCTCACCTCGTCGGTCTCCTGCTTCCGCCGCCACCGCTGCTCTCCGGTGTCCGCGTCGAAGGCGGAGACGTAGGCGTCGTTCTCGAAGTACACGGTTCCGTCCGCCACTTGCGGCATGCCCGCACCGTCGCCGAGCCTGCCGTCCCACAGCTCTGCCTCGAACGTGCGGCGCCACACCTCCTCCCCCGAACGCGTGTCGACGGCGTACAGGGAGCCGTCCAGGGTGCCGAAGTAGACCTTGCCGTCCGCCACCGCGAGGCCCGTCACCGCGTCGCTCGCGGCCTGGTGTGTCCACTTCTGCTTGTGGGTTCGGAGATCGACGGCGATCAGCTTGTTCTCGCTGTGCACGAGGAACGCGTCGTCGGTGACGGCGATGTCGCTGCCGTCGGCGTTGGTGTCGAACCCGTAGTCCCACAGCTTGTCACCCGTGCGTGTGTCGAGGACGTAGAAGAAGAAGTCCATGTGCGCGTAGGCCACGCCGTCCACGACCACCGGGGAGGGGTGGAAGGTGTGGTCCATGTACCGCCAGCGGTGGTCACCACTGTCCGCGTCCACCGCGTACAAGTGGTCGTTGCTGCCGTAGTACAGGAGGCCGCCCGAGACGGCGGTGACCCGGATGTCGTTGCCCACGCTCTTCAGGTGGCCTGTGTCCTGGCTGACGTCGTCGACCCGCATCCGGCGGTCCCAGCGCCGCGAGCCGTCGGTGACGTCCAAGGCGGTGATCCGGTGGCGTTCCGCATGCTGGAGGTAGAGCATCTCCTCCGACGTGGCGGCCAGTGTCTGTCCGTCGGTCAGGGTGTGCGTCCAGAGCTGCTCCAGGTTGGCCGGCCGGGCGGGGCTCTTGTCGTCCTCGTCGGCAGCCACCCTCCACAGCGCGGTGCCGGTCGCGATGACGGCGAGTGCGGTCGCGGTGGCGAAAACCGTCCGCAGGCGGCGGCGCCGGGTGCCGGACGGCAGGGGGACGGGGGCGGGCGCTATCGTGCCGTCCCCCGAACGGGGCAGGGGCTCGGTGGGGGTCTCGGCCCTCAGCCGGCCGGCCGAGTCGGCGACCGGGCCCGGCAGCCATCCGGCGGTCGCCGACTCGCCCAGTTCGTCCAGCAGCCACTCCACCGTGGGCCGCTGCGCCGGGTCCTTCGTGAGGCACCGGGCCACCACGCCGGCGAGCGCGGGCGCCAGGCCGCTGAGGTCCGGGGCCTCGTGCACGACCCGGTAGTTGACTGCGTGCGACGCCCCGCCGCCGAACGGGCCGACGCCCGCAGCCGCGTACGCCAGTACCGCCCCCAGGGCGAACACGTCACCGGCCGGCCCGGACTCCTCGTGGCGTAACTGCTCGGGAGGGATGAAACCGGGGGTTCCGATCACCGTCCCCGTCTGAGTGAGCGCGGTGTCGCCGACCGCCGCCGAGATTCCGAAGTCGATGACCCTGGGACCGTCCGGTGCCAGCAGGACGTTGGACGGCTTCAGGTCCCGGTGCACCAGGTCCGCGGCGTGCACCGCGGCCAGTGCCTCAGCCAGGGCTGCGCCAAGGCCGCGTACCGCCTCCTCCGGCCACACCCCGTGCCGGGCCACCGCGTCCTGGAGCGAGAGTCCGGGCACGTATTCCGTGGCCAGCCAGGCCGGGTCGCCCTGCGGATCGGCGTCCACCACCGCGGCGGTGAAGAACCCCGTCACCCGTCGGGCCGCCGCGACCTCCCGCACGAAACGCTGCCGGAATCCCTCGTCCCGCAGCAGCGCCTCCCTCACCACCTTCACCGCCACCGCACGTCCACCGGGCGAACGGGCCAGGTACACGCGTCCCATGCCGCCCTGGCCCAGTCGGGCCAGCAGCCGGTACCGCCCCACCCGTACCGGATCCCCCTCCGTCAGTGGTGTCGACGCCACCGTCCCGCCCCTTCTCGTACGCGACCACGCGGCCCGCCGCCTCAACGGGCCCTCCCTGCACCGGACTCCGGGTAACACCCCCACGGTTCCCCCTGGGCACGCCGGTCATCCCCGGTACGGCGGGCTCTGCCTGGAAACTCACGTCACGGACAGCACGCGAAAGACCGGTCCCCGTGACGTGGGTCACGGGAACCGGCCTTCGGGTGCGGCTGGTTCAGAAGCCGACGGACTGGAGCGCGCCCAGGCCGACGTCGGCGTAGGAGTGCTTGCCGGAGACGAAGATGTTCACGCCGTAGTAGTTGAACAGCCAGCAGCCGAAGGCGAGCAGGGCCAGGTAGGCGGCCTTGCGGCCCTTCCAGCCGGCGGTGGCGCGGGCGTGCAGGTAGCCGGCGTAGGCGACCCAGGTGATGAAGGACCAGACCTCCTTGGGGTCCCAGCCCCAGTAGCGGCCCCAGGCGTCACCGGCCCAGATGGCGCCCGCGATGATCGTGAACGTCCACAGCGGGAACACCGCCGCGTTGACCCGGTATGCGAACTTGTCCAGCGAGGCGGCGGAGGGCAGCCGCTCCAGGACGGAGGTGGCGAAGCTGCCGGGCTTGCCGCCGCCGGCGAGCTTGTTCTCGTACGAGTCCTTGAACAGGTAGAGGATCACGCCGACCGCGCCGACGTAGAAGACCGCGCCGCACAGGATCGCCGTGGAGACGTGGATGTACAGCCAGTACGAGTGGAGGGCGGGGACCAGCTGGTCGCTCTCGGTGTACAGGACGGTGACGGCGAGGCCCAGGTCCAGGAGGACCGAGGTGGTCAGGAACAGGCCGAGCCAGCGCACGTTCTTCTTCAGCGCGAGCAGCAGCAGGTACACGCCGACCGCGGTGGTGGAGAAGGTGATGTTGAACTCGTACATGTTGCCCCACGGCGCCCGCTCCACGGACAGCGCGCGGGTGAGCACACCGCCGAAGGCGAGGGCGAACGCGAGGACGGTGAGGGAGATGGCGATCCGGCCGTAGAGGTCGCCCTTCTCGTCACCGCCGTGCGCTCCCGGCCCGTCGGGCACGTCCCGGGATCCGGTCGCGGCACGCACGACGACCTTCGGCCGCTCCAGTACGGCGGTGCCGCCGCCCCGCTTCACGGTGACGGCCGGTGCCTTCGCCGCCGTGGCGGGCGTGAGGGCGGCCGCGGTGCGGGCGACCTTGCTGCGGCTGCCGAAGATCCATTCCGCGATGTACGCGAAGAAGGCCAGGGTGTAGACCGCCATCGCGGAGTAGATCAGCACATTGCTGATCTCCGCGAGGTTCTCGTTGGTCGCGGCGGCGAGAGTCACTGCTGCTCAGCCCCTTCGGCAGGTACGGCTTCGGGATCGGTGGGTTCGGATGTCTTCGGGGAGGTCCCGTCCGGGTCGGGATCCGGTGCGCCCGGGGCCTGTTCGTAGAGGATTCCGGCGAGGTCGCCGAGTTCCTCGGGCACCTTCGCGGACTCGCTGCGGCCGAGGCCGGCCATCTCGACGACGGTGACGCCGTCGGGGCCCTCGACCGCGCGCACCCACACGCGGCGGCGCTGGATGAACAGCGAGGCGGCGAGACCGGCGATCGCGACGACGGCACCGC
This sequence comes from Streptomyces sp. NPDC031111, assembly GCF_055570675.1. NCBI lineage: Bacteria > Bacillati > Actinomycetota > Actinomycetes > Kitasatosporales > Streptomycetaceae > Streptomyces > Streptomyces sp. NPDC031111. Next base: position 85,317 of record NZ_JBVIGS010000002.1, on the reverse strand, counting down.
CGAGGGCCCAGCCGCCGCCCGGCTCCTGGACGACCTGGAAGCCGGCCCACTCCTCGATGTCCTTCTCGAAGGTGACCGAGCCGGCGCCGTTCGGGAGCGTCATGGTCTCGCCGGGCGTGAGCAGCTTCTTGAACAGCTCGCCCTTGGAGTCCTTGAACTCCTTCATCTTGGTCTTGTCCATCTGGTACACGCTCTGCGGAATGCCGGAGTCGGCCTTCAGGTCGCCGTGGTAGGCGGAGAGCGCGAGCACCGGGTAGTCCAGTGCGGGGAACTGGGAGAGCATCGTGCCGCTCGCGGAGCCTCCGAAGGTGGGCACGAAGAAGGCGTTGAAGCCGAGCTGCTCCTTCTTTCCCTCGGGGTTGCGGTAGCCGTCGAGGACCTTGACCACGCCGGAGGAGGTGACGTTGGCGTCGAGCGGCAGCAGCGGCACGGCGTCCTGGTAGACGATGTTCCCCTTGCCGTCGCGGACGGTCACGACGGGCGCGTAGCCGTGGCTGACGAGGTAGACCTTGGCGTCGCCGATCTCCAGGGGCTTGTTCACCTTGATGACGGCGGTCTTCTCCTCGCCGTCGGCGCCCTCGGTGTAGGTGACCTCGGACTGGTACGTGCGCGGGGTGCCCTTGTTGGGGCCGGTGCGCTCGTAGGTGCCGGTGAACTCCTTCACGTCGAAGCTGAACGGCTCCAGGTCGTCGTTGGTGAAGAGGTTGCCGGACTTGAAGTCGTCGTACTGGGTGAGCGTGTTGGAGAAGCCGTCGCCCTCGACGATCAGCTTGTTGCCCTCGGACTTGAACAGCTGGCCCCAGGCGAAGGCGATCAGCATCACGATCAGCGCGATGTGAAAGAGCAGGTTGCCGACCTCGCGCAGATAGCCCTTCTCGGCGGCGACGGCGTCACCGGCGATGTGGGCGCGGAAGCGGCGCTTCTTGAGCAGGGCGAGCGCGGCCTCGCGGACCTGCTCGGGGTCGGCCTCGGTGCGCCACGTGGTGTGGGCGGGCAGCCGGGTCAACCGGCGGGGCGCGCCCGGCGGGCGGCCGCGCAGCTGGCCCACGAACTGCCAGGTGCGGGGCACGATGCAGCCGATGAGGGAGACGAACAGCAGGATGTAGATCGCCGAGAACCACACCGAGCTGTAGACGTTGAACAGGCCGAGCTTGTCGTAGATCGGGGCGAGGACGTCGTGCCGCTCGCGGAAGTCGGCGACCTGCGTCTCGTCGATCCCGGTCTGCGGGATGAGGGAGCCGGGGATCGCGCCGAGCGACAGCAGCAGGAGCAGCAGCAGCGCGACCCGCATGGAGGTGAGCTGCCGCCAGAACCAGCGGGCCCAGCCGATGACGCCCAGGGCGGGCAGGTTGGGAGGTTCCTCCCTGGGCGCGGTGGACAGCTGGGAGCTCGCGGCGCCGAGGTCCTGGTCGTCGGCGGCCCTCGGGGTCTCGTCGGTTGTCGTCTTGCTCATCGGGTCAGATCCCCACAGTGAAGCCGTTGGACCAGGTCTGCATCTCCGCCACGAGGCTGTCCCACGCGCCGGTCAGCAGCAGCACGCCGGTCACGATCATCATCGTGCCGCCGACGCGCAGGACCCAGACGTAGTGCCGCTTGACCCAGCCGAAGGCACCGAGCGCCTTGCGGAAGGCCACGGCGGCGAGCACGAAGGGCAAGCCCAGTCCCAGACAGTACGCGACGGTCAGTATGGCGCCGCGTCCGGCGCTCTCCTGCTGTGCGGACAGGGTGAGTACGGAGGCGAGGGTGGGGCCGATGCAGGGGGTCCAGCCGATGCCGAACAGGGCGCCGAGGACGGGGGCGCCGACCAGTCCGGCCGCCGGCCGCTTGTGGAAGCGGAACTCGCGCTGGGTGAGCCAGGGCATCAGGCCCATGAAGAAGACACCCATGAGGATCATGAAGACGCCGAGCGCCTTGGACAGCACGCCCGACTGTTCCTGGAGCGTCTGCCCGAAGTAGCCGAAGAAGGCGCCGCCGGAGACGAACACGGCGGTGAAGCCGAGGACGAACAGGGAGGCGCCGGCGACCATGCGTCCGCGCCGGGCCTCGGCCAGGTCGGTTCCGGAGACGCCGGTGACGTAGGAGAGGTAGCCGGGGACCAGCGGCAGCACGCAGGGCGAGAAGAAGGAGACGAGCCCGCCGAGCAGGGCGATGGGCAGGGCGACCAGCAGGGCGCCGTTGAGCACCGTGCCGTTGTAGCCCGTCTCGGCGGCGAGCGTGTGCAGGGCGGTCACGTCACTTCTCCGCGACGACCGGCTTGAGCATCTTCAGCAGGCGTTCCTCGCTGAGCGAGGTCAGCGAGCGGGCCGCGATCTTGCCCTCCCGGTCCAGGACCAGGGTCGAGGGGACGGCCTGCGGGTTGAGGGTGCCCTTCTCGAAGCGGAGCATCAGCTTGCCCGTGGGGTCGTACAGGCTCGGGTAGGGGATGCCGAAGTCCTTCTCGAAGGCGAGGGCGGAGGTGGTGCTGCCGTCCCGGGTGTTGATGCCGACGAACTGCACGCCCTTGTCCGCGTAGTCCTGGGACACCTTGGCGAAGTACTTGGCCTCCGCGCGGCACGGGTTGCACCAGGAGCCCCAGACGTTGAGGACGACGACCTTGCCCTTGTAGTCGGCGACGTCGAGCTGCTCGCCCCCGAGGGTCTCCCCGGACAGGTCGGGCGCGTTGACGCGCTCGCCCTTGGCGACCGTGGAGATGCCGTCGGTGCCGGTGACGAAGTTGGTGTCGCCGCCCCCGCCGGAGGTGCCGCCGGAGCCGCACGCGGAGACGAGCAGTGCAGCCGCGGCCGCACCGGCGGTCAGGGCGGCGCGACGGCGGACGCGGAGGGCGCGGTTCGAGCTCTGCGGGGCTCGGTTCGAGCGCTGGGGGGCGCGGCTGGCGGCACTCATGTGAAAAGTTTCGCATGCCCGTTCTGGGGATCTTGCGCACCCCCCGTGCGGGCGGAAACCCGCATATCAGGCGGCGTTTCCGGCACCCGTTCCGCTGGTGCCGCCGGTGTCCGCGGTGTCTTCGGTGAACGCCTTCCAGCCACCGGCCGGTTCCTGGCCGACCTCCAGGGTGCGCAGCTTGTCCAGCACCTCCGGCTTCTGGACGTCCAGCCAGTCGGTGAACTGCCGGAAGGAGACGAGCCTCACGTCGCCGCCCTTCTCCTTCTCCCGCGCCATGTGTTTGAGCGCTTCCTCCACGGCGTCCATGTAGATGCCGCCGTTCCACTGCTCGAAGTGGTTGCCGACGAAGAAGGGCGCCCGGTTCGTCTCATATGCCCGCTGAAAACCGGATATGTACGCCTGGGTCGACTGCCGCCGCCATGCGGGGTGGTTGTGGGCGGGCGCGTTGGTCGAGTTGACCGACTGGTTGGCGAGCATGTTGTAGTCCATCGACAGGACCTCGAACGAGCGGCCGGGGAACGGGATCTGCTGGAGCGGAAGATCCCATATGCCCTGTTTCTTCGTCGGCCAGACCTGCCGGCCGCCGGGCGAGGAGGCGTCGTAGCGCCAGCCGAGCTCGCGGGCGGTGGGCAGCAGGCTGTCCTGGCCGAGCAGACAGGGCGTACGGCCGCCGACGAGCTCCTTGTCGTAGTCGAACGGCAGCGGCTCCAGGTCGGTCCACCCGGAGTTGGTCCGCCACTCCTTGACGAAGGACTTCGCCTGCTCGATCTCGCTGCGCCACTGCCGCGACGTCCAGTTGCCGACGCTGCCGGACCCGCCGCAGAAGTGACCGTTGAAGTGCGTGCCGATCTCGTGGCCCTCGAGCCAGGCGCGGCGGACGTTCTTCAGCGTGTCCTTGATGTGGTCGTCGGTGAGGTAGCCGATGTCGGAGGCGCCGCGCGGGTTGTTCGGCGGGTCGTAGAGCCGCTTCTTCGACTCGGGGAGCAGATACAGGCCCGAGAGGAAGAAGGTCATGGACGCGCCGTGCTCCTTGGCGAGGTCCAGGAAGCGCGGGAAGAGGCCGTTGCCGACCTCGCCGGCTCCGTCCCAGGAGAACACGACGAACTGCGGGGGCGTCTGACCCGGCTCCAGCGGCACCGGCTTCTCGGGCTGGTGGGGCTGCTTGCCGGTGTAGGAGGTGGAGCCGTCGCCGATCGGACGGGCCGTCTTCGTCGGCTCGGGCTTCGACGCCCCGGGGCTGTCGTCGCCGCCGGGGCGGGAACCGCCGGGACCGCCGGAGCCGTCCGAGCGTGTGTGGCCGCCGCAGCCGGCGAGCGGGACGGCGGCCGCGGCTCCCGCCCCGAGTCCGAGCATTCCCCTGCGGGTGAGACTGCGCATCGCAACCCCGTTCGTCACGTCCTCTGGTGGTCACCCATTCAGAGGACATGACGAAGCGGGAGGTTCCGCACAAATGCGAAGGTTTCGCAACAGAATTCGAGGAACGGCCGTTCTCGGCGGCTGCCGGTGTCGGGTGTCGGGTGCCGCCGGGTGTTACGCCCCGAAGGCCTTGCTCTTCCCCTTCACCGGCTTCGCGCCCGCGAGCAGATGCGCGGGGACGAGATCGCGGGCCGGCTCGCTGTAGCCGACGGAGACGATCCGGTCCCCCTGGTAGGTGAACGTGGTCAGCGAGGCGAGCGTGCACTGCCGCTTGCGCGGGTCGTGCCACAGCCGCCGCTTCTCGACGTAGGAACGCACGATCCAGATCGGCAGCTGATGGCTGACCAGCACCGCCTCGTGCCCGCGCGCCGCGTCCTTGGCCGCGTTCAGCGCGCCCATCATGCGGATGACCTGCTCAACGTACGGCTCGCCCCAGGACGGCTTGAACGGGTTGACGACGTGCTTCCAGTTGGCCGGGCGGCGCAGCGCGCCGTCGCCGATGCCGAAGGTCTTGCCCTGGAAGACGTTCTCGGCCTCGATCAGCCGCTCGTCGGTGGCGATGTCCAGGCCGTGCGCCTTGGCGATGGGCTCGGCCGTCTCCTGCGCCCGCTCCAGCGGCGAGGCGCCGACGTGGACGATGTCGCGGGGGGCGAGGTGCTCGGCGACCCGGTCGGCCATGCGCCGGCCCAGCTCGGAGAGGTGGTAGCCGGCGAGACGGCCGTACAGGACGCCGTCCGGGTTGGCGACCTCGCCGTGCCGCATCAGATGGACGACGGTGACGTCGGAGCTCTTCTTCACGCTGCTCACGCGGTCGCCTCCGCTGCCGCTCGGGCCGCCGCCGGGAGGGCGTCGGCGATGCGCTGGATCGCCCGCTCGTCGTGCGCGGTGGACACGAACCAGGACTCGAAGGAGGACGGCGGCAGGTAGACGCCGTTCGCGAGGAGGGAGTGGAAGAACGCGGTGAAGCGGAACGACTCCTGCTCCTTGGCGTCGTCGTAGTTTCGCACCGCGCGGTCGGTGAAGAACACCGAGAACATGTTGGAGGCGTTCTGCAACGTGTGCGCGACGCCCTCCTTGGCCAGCGCCTCGGTGACGAGCGACTGGATCTGCGCCGAGACGGCGTTCACCTTCTCGTACGCGGCGTCGTCGAGCAGCCGCAGCTGGGCGAGCCCGGCGGCGGTGGCGACGGGGTTGCCGGAGAGGGTGCCGGCCTGGTAGACGGGCCCGGCGGGGGCGAGGTGCGCCATGACGTCGGCGCGTCCGCCGAAGGCCGCGGCCGGGAAGCCGCCGCCCATCACCTTGCCGAAGGTCATCAGGTCGGGCCGGACTCCGTCGACGCCGTACCATCCGGCGCGGCTGGTCCGGAAACCCGTCATGACCTCGTCGGAGATGTACAGCGCGCCGTTCGCGGCGCACGCGTCCTTCAGCCCCTGGTTGAACCCGGGCAGCGGCGGTACGACGCCCATGTTGCCCGGGGACGCCTCGGTGATCACGCAGGCGATCTCACCCGGGTGCGCGGCGAACGCGGCGTGCACGGCGTCGAGGTCGTTGTACGGCAGCACGATCGTGTCACCGGCCTGGGCTCCGGTCACGCCGGGCGTGTCGGGCAGCGCGAACGTGGCGACACCGGAGCCGGCGGCGGCCAGCAGCGAGTCGACGTGACCGTGGTAGCAGCCGGCGAACTTGATCACCTTGGTGCGCCGGGTGAAGCCGCGCGCGAGGCGGATGGCCGACATGGTGGCCTCGGTCCCGCTGGAGACGAGCCGCACCTGCTCCAGCGGCTCGATCCGGGCGACCATCTCCTCGGCGAGCGCGACCTCGCCCTCACCGGGCGTGCCGAAGGACGTACCGCGCGCGACGGCCTCCTGCACGGCGGCGATCACCTCGGGGTGCGCGTGCCCGAGGATCATCGGGCCCCAGGAGCAGACCAGGTCGACGTACTCGCGTCCGTCGGCGTCGGTCAGATAGGGGCCCGTGCCGGACACCATGAACCGGGGCGTGCCGCCGACGGCGCGGAAGGCGCGTACCGGGGAGTTCACGCCGCCGGGCGTGACGGCCGCGGCCCGGTCGAACAGCGCCTGCGAGGCTTCGGCTTCGTATGAATATGGCAGTTCGCTCATGACCTGCGACTTCTCCGACCTTCTCCGACATTCCGGGAGCTTCCCGGCTCCGGGTGCGTATGACGTGTCCAGGGTAGGCCAGGGGCGGCCTCCGGCATCCGGCCCCCGATCGGCCGTGATCTGCGAAACTGACGTCTGATACACACAGCTCACACGGCCGGGGCCGGCCGGAGGCTGCGAAGATCCCGCGGACAGATGTTTCACCGCACGTTTCGGCGGGCGGCCGTGGGGGAGGTCACTGACACGATGATCGGGTTGCGCGGCGGGGGCCACGCGTCCTAGAAAAGCAGTCGGGTGGAGATATGCATCGCGGTGGCGGACTGGGCGAGGGGACTGATGACCTGGGTCCTCGACGTGCCCGGCGGGGAAGGCACCGACGCGAGGCGGAGAGCACGGACGGGACACAGGGCGTGCCGGGGGAGCCGCGACGGATCGGCCCTCCGGGAGGGGCGGGGAGCAGGAATGGTGGTCGGGTGGGGGTGACGTACAAGTACTTCGGCGCGCCGGACGGCGCCACCGCGGCCCGCGTCCCGATCTCGATGCGCCCCGAGGAACTCGGCGGCGACGAGCTCGGCATGAACGGCATGTTCACCAAGATCAAGCCGGAAACCATGGCCGCCATGGTCCTCACGGGCATCGAGGGCGTCCCCCTGCACAAGGTCCCACCCCTGGAACTGGTCGTCCTGCACCCCGACTACGCGGTCGTGAAACTCCCCATGACGGTCGTCGACCCCCTGCGCGGCATAGGCGAGGAGGCCGTCGGCGCGGCGGCCTTCATCTGGTCGACGGTCCCGGACCGCGGCGGCCCCCGGGACGCGTTCAACGTGTACCAACTGCTCCACGAGTGGCAGGACTTCTCGCATCGGCTGCATGAGGCGGGGCATCAGGCGTATTGCCTGGTGTGGCCCTGAGCTGGGGTTTTGTAGGAGTCGGGCGGGGTCTTCGGGCCTCGCCCTTTTCATCCCGACAGGGAGAAGCCCTCTTACCGGGTGACGGACGGCGTCACCGCACCGTGCCGGCCAGAGGCTCCAACAACTCCAGGGCTTCCTCCCAGCGGAAGCGGTCCGCCGCGCCACCGGCCCGCGGCCGGTGCGGCTCGTGCGAGCCGATCAGGATGCCCATCCCCCGCAGCCGGTTGAGGCTCTGCCGATAGGCGGGGTGAGCGGCCTGGGCGGAGTTCAGGTACGGCAGGGCCACCGTCGGAATGCCCATGCCGTACGCCTCGCACAGGATGCCCACGGCGAGGGTGTCGGAGATGCCCGTGGCCCACTTGTTGATCGTGTTGAAGGTGGCGGGAGCGACGGCGATCGCGTCCGCCGGGGGCAGTGGGCGCGGGTCCCCTGGTGAACGCCAGGCGGAGCGGATCGGGTAGCCGGTCTGCGCCTCGATCGCCTTGGCGTCGATGAAGCCGAGGCCCTGAGGTGTGGCGATGACGCCGACTTCCCAGTTCGACTCCTGGGCGGCGGTGATGAGCTCGCCGACGTCACGGGCAACACCTGCCGCGCACACGACGACGTACAGGAAGGGCTTCCTGTCCGGGGCGGTCGGTTCGGTCACGCGGACTCCCAGTTGGCGGCTGGCATGGGCACGTGCGGCTCGGGCAGGGTCTCAGCCGACGTGAGTTTCGCCGTCGGTGCAATGACCCAGCAAATCATCCAGGGCGGAGCGGCTGAGGATCACAGGTGACAGGTCGAGGTCCTTGGAATCCCGCACCGCGGCATACGCACCGAGGTCGGCGATCTCAACGCAGTCGTTGGCGCCTCCGCTGTAGGAACTCCTGCGCCAGTGCGCGCCGTGAAGTTCTTCGGTCAGGGGTCGGCGGGGCGGGGTCGTGCTCACGGTGCGAGCTCCTCGGCGGTGCGGGTGATGCGGGTACGGGTCTCGGCCGGGCTGAGGGCGGAGGCCCTGAGCTGGTCGAAGATGTCCGTGTAGTTCTGGACGTCGCTCTCGGATTCCAGATACACGGAGTTGTTGGGGTTCTCCAGCCAGACCAGCGGGGCGGTGGGCTGGGGGAAGGTGAGGATGACGAAGGGGCCGTAGAGGCCCGGGTGGGCTCCTAGGGCGAACGGGAGGAGCTGGACGGTGACGTTCGGCTGTTCGCCGACCTGGGCGAGGTGCGCGAACTGCCGGCGCATCACGGCGGGTGAGCCGATGACGCGATGGAGGACGGCTTCGTCCAGGACGGCCCACAGGGCTGCGGGGTGCTCGCCGGACAGACGGCTTGCCTGGCGTTCCATGCGTACCTTGACCAGAGCGTCCACCTGGTCGGGAGTGAGATCAGGACGCATCTGGGCGATGACGGCGCGGGCGTAGTCCTCGGTCTGGAGCAGGCCGGGAACGAGCAAGGGCTGGTAGTTGGCCAGCGCGATGGCACCTGCCTCCAGCGCGAGGTAACCGTCGTAGCGGGTAGGGGTGAGGACCGTGGAGTACTTGCGCCACCAGGGCTTCTGCTGTTCCTTGTCGGCACGCACCAGGTCGAGGATGTCGTCACGCAGCTCGGTGTCGGTGACGGCATAGCAGTCGAGAAGAGCCCGGACCAGCACCGGAGTGGTGCCGCGCTCGCCGGTCTCGATCCGGCTCAGAGACCCCTGATTGACCTCGATCCGCTCTGACACCTCGGTGAGGGTCAGGCCGGACGCCTCCCGCAACTCGCGCAGCCTTGTGGCGAGCTGGCGTCGGTAGACCGACTGAGGGACCAGCTTCCTCTTCAGTGCCATGGAGGCAGTCTGTCCATCCATCTGCTGGCGGACAACCCGAACGAGCCAACTTGGCCAGACATATTGCCTAGTTGCGCTTTGCGTCAGCACTCTTGCGTAGGGGCATCCCGTACGCCGCACGGTCCGGCTGCGTGCCGTTCGCCGAGAAGTCCCCGGTTCTGCCGACGCGTTGGGAGGTCTTTCATGCCCCGGAACACACTGCTGCGGCAGTTACTCGAAGAGCGCCACCTCACGACTTACACGGCGTTCGAGGTGCAGTTCTCCCGCGCGGCCCGAAACCTGGCCAAGGAGGCGGGTGACCCTCGGCTGGCCTCGGTCGCGGTCTCTTCGCGGCAGTTCGACCGGTGGATGAGTGGGGAACTGAAGCAGCTTCCCCGCCCCGACACGTGCCGCATCCTGGAGGAGCTACTGGGCAGGGCTGCCCGCGACCTGTTCGCTTCGGCCTCGGCTTGTCCGCCGACCGCTCCAGCGCGACTACCTGCGGACGCTCCACCTTCTCCCCAGGCCGGTCCTATCGCCCAGGATGACGACCCAACGGAGATGGTCGCCCGAGCCCGCCAGCTGGCCTGCGGCAACGTCGACCAGAGCACTCTGTCCTTTCTCGCCTCCCGGATCGAGGTGATCACCGAGCGGTACGAGAAGGACGGGCCGGACGGCCTGTGGGGACAGACGAAGAGCCTGCACAGCATGGGGCACACCCTGCTCGCCGGTCAGCAACCTCCGTCCGCACGCAGGGAACTGTTCCGGGTCACCGCACGCGCCGGCGGGCTGCTCGGCTACATGGCGGTGAACACCGGCGCGTTTCCCCTGGCTGAGGCGTACTGCGCCGAAGCGCTGGAACTGAGCCGGGCGATCGGCGATCTCGACACCGAGATGTGGGCCTGCGGCACCCAGTCCTTCGCGGCGTACTACGCAGGCCGTTACGACGAGGCCGACGCGCGGGCCGCCGCCGCGGTTGACCGAGCGCCGAACCACCCGCAGGCCATCCGGCTGCTGGTCAACGGCCGGGCCCGGGCGCTCGGCAAGCTCAGTGACCGGAACCAGGCCGAGCGTGCCATCGGGCAGGCGCTGGAGCTCTCCGACCGGCATGACGTGGCCCCCGGCCTGACCTCCTGCATCTCCTTCTTGCCGTATGGGCGGGCCCGCACCCTGGCCAATGCGCTGACCGCCCGTGTCGCTCTGCAGGACACCGGGCACGTGCTGAGGGATGCCGAGGAACTCGACGACCTGGTCGAGAAGTCCGACTCCGCGTGGAGCCGCTCGCTGGTCCGCCTCGACGTGGCCACCGCGGTGCTTCAACAGCGAGCACCGGACGTGGAGCACGCCATGTCCCTCGGGCAGCAAGCGATCACTCTGGCCAGCCCGCTGCCGATCAGCTCGGTGCGGCAACGCTCTCGGGACCTGTACGAGCGAGCAGCCCCTTGGCGGTCCCGGCCGGCCGTGCGCGAGTATGGCGAACAGCTCCGCGTCTGGGGCCGTCAGCTCCCGCCTGCCCAGGCGGGGTGATCATGAAGGAGTTCGCCGGGTGCCTTGGCCGCACATCCAGCTCAGCGCCGATCCCGCAGCCTTCCCCGTGCACCCGCCTGCCGACCTGAGTGACCCGGCGGTGATCGCGGCGCACGACCAGGCCGCCTTCGACACCGTGGAGACCATGGTCGATCACTGGGACCGGCCCGGCTGGACGGCACAGACCCGGGCGTACTACTGGATGCTCACCTTCCCCGACAGCCCAGCGCTGGCCGACCTCGCTCTTCACTGTCAGCAGCGCCTCGCGCCGCTCGGCCTGGATCCGGTCCCCGACGACGGGTTGCACATCACGCTCACACGCATCGGTTCCACCGCAGCGCTGCCGCTGGGCCGTCTCGATGACGTGATCAGCGCGGCAGTGCCGCTTCTCCCGGCGGCCTTCACCCTGCGGGCGCTCCCGCTCGCGGGCTCTCGGGGAGCCGTACGCCTGACGGTCGCTCCTTGGGGCCCTGTACTGGCGCTGCACGCTGCCCTCAGTGAATCCATGACTCCGTTGGAGCTGACTCCCAGCAAGCCGACCGCGCTGTTCCGCCCGCACCTGAGCCTGGCCTACAACAACAGGCCGCGCCCCGCTGCCCCGGTCATCGAGGCCGTCACCACACTCCGGGATCTTCCACCGGTCGAACTGCGCGTCCGGGAAGTGCAACTGGTGGAGCTGCGGCGCGAGGACCGTGCCTACCGGTGGGAGGTCGTCAAGAGCCTTCCGCTCGGCTGACTGCCGTCTTCCTACGCGGCAGGACGGCAACGACCGCCTTGCCGACTGCGGTGGTCTCTACGTACCACCGCCGTGCCAGTGTCTGCACCAGCCACAGCCCACGACCGGACTCGGCAAGCGGATCGGCAGCCGTCTCCGACAGGTGCACACCACCACCGTCAGGCTCCGGGTCGTGAACCGCGACGATCACCTGGTCCCCGCCGATCTCGATGATCAGACAGTCCGGGCCGGCAGTCGTGTGTCGCACGGCGTTTCCCACCAGCTCGGATACGACCAGCACCGCGTCGTCCACGCAGGGGACGACGTCGGCCAGCACGGTACGAACCCGGTCACGGGCCGCGGCAAGCGGCTCGCACCGACCGGCCAGGGCCACCCAGTGCGTGTGGGAATTGTGGACTGCCGGGCTTGAGTCGTTCAGCATCGCGGTCGCTCTTCCGGTCGTACGAACGGGCGTGACCCACAGGTTCCGACTGCCCACAGCGCGTCTCCACGCCGTCCCACCGACGCTTCTCCGCCGTCCGGACGGCGGGGAGACGGCGTATCGGCGGCGTGGAAACGCGACTGCCGCGACGGGAGCCTCGAAGTCGATGGCCGGCCCTCTCCAGGGACGTCCGGATCGCCGACTTTCACGCAGAGGAGCCCACCGTGCCCGCCCCCGGTTTGAGGCAGGTCTTGGAGAAGGTGCAGCGCTGGGCCCCGTATGTCGACGGGCAACTGCTCGATGACGTGGCAGCCGTCCTGGACGACTACACGCCTACCGAGCACGAGGTCGACGAGCACGCGCAGCGCCTTCGTGGCCACCTGATGCGACTCGTCCACGTCGCCGTGGTCTCCAAGGGGGCCGAGCAGGACGAGCAAGTGGCCGACCTCATCGAGCGCGGGCGCACCCTCCGGACCGAGGAAGTACCCACCGACCACCGCCAAGCCGTCGGACACATCCGGCGCATGGCATGGACGCTCGACGAACTCCTCGAACGCCTGGTGGCCCACCAGTGCCTTACGGAGGCGCCGTGACCTTCCCGCCCCTCCGCCTCACGTACAACCCGCGGGCCGTCGAGTCGAGAGACAAGAGTCTCTCCCTGGTCCCGTACATCACCCAGAGGGAAGGGGAGGACGCGGCGCCGGACAACCTCGTCATCACGCGCCATTCCTCCGGCCCGCGGCTGTACTACGCGGACGAGGACCCCCGGGACCGGGACCCGCGGGGCGTGCTCTGGGCCCGGTGCGGGTGGAACCCTGTCGACACCGAAGGCCGGATCTCCGGTGTGCCGCAGTGGAAGCTGATGCACCCCCACCGGCAGATGGTGTGCATGCAGACGCTCACCTGCCAGGTCTGCACAGGTCCCGCCCGCACGCCCCTCGGCTTCATCTTTCTCACCGGCCCCCGGGATCACGATCCAAGTCAGCCGAGCATCCTCACCAATCAACCTCCGGTGTGCCGCAGGCACACCCATGCCGCCGCAAGGCTATGTCCGCACCTGGAGGACGGCCCGACGGTGTTCTTGGCCAGGAGCGCACCCCTGTACGGCGTGCACGGCACTCTGTACGGCCGGGACGAGGGCGGTGTGAAGGTCATCGCACAGCCGGATGCGCCCTTGCCGTACGGCCATCCGAACATCGGGACGTTCCTCGCCTCGCAGTTGGTTCGCCGCCTCCAGTCGTTCCGCGTCGTCGGTCTCGACGAGCTGCTCAACGGTCTGGCCACTGCCTCGTAGATCCCCACGTCGGGGCCTTCCAGTCTCACCGGCCGGCCGAAGGACAGGTGGCCGGTGAGTGGGGCGGGTCCGAGGAGTTCCCCCGACTCCACCTCAACACGGACCCGCCCCACCCCCTGCCAGACGACACGGAGGCAACGTGCACCAACTGATCGCGAGTCCGTTCCTGGGCCAGTACCTCCTCCTCCGACCCGGTCACGCCAAGGGAGTAGCCATCCCCGAGTCCCGTTTCGAGGAACTGCGCACGGCGGTCACCGAGGACCGGTCGGCCCCGGCTTGGCTCGCCGAGGCGACCACGGCCGCATGGAAGATGCCCATGCCCAGCGGGCCCCTGCGGGGCACCCTCCTTGTCCGCGAACGCTCCACCTACGGGTACGCGAAGGCGTCCTGGGAGATCAACCTCGGCTGCGACCACGACTGCGGCTTCTGCTACCTCGGCGAGAAGCGGTTCGAGGGCCTGGACTGGGACGACAAGACGCGCCTGCTCACGATGCTGCGAGACGCCGGTGTCCTGTGGCTCCAGATCACCGGCGGCGAGGCCCTGATCGATCCACAGTTCGCCGCCGCGTACGAGTACGCCACCGGACTCGGGATGATGATCCAGGTCTCGACGAACGGCAGCCAGCTCCACAAAGTGAGGATGCAGGAGCTGTTCGCCCGCCTGCGGCCCTACCGACTGACGGTGAGTCTTTACGGGGCGACGGGGGAGACCTACGACGCCGTCACCCGCAACCGCGGCGCATTCGACCGGTTCACCCGCGGTCTGGACGCCTCCCGCACGGCGGCACTGCCCGTTCGCATCAACATCATCGTCGCCGAGGAGAACGCCCACGAGGTGGACGACATGGTTCGCCTGGTGGAAGACCGCTGGGGCTTCCCATATCAGGTCTTCACGAACATGTCCCCGACAATCGACGGAGAGGCGAAGCCGCTCGCCTCCCAGGCCCAGAAGTACGTCCGCGCCCGCCGTGTCTTCACCGGCTGCAACGCCGGTCACACCTTCTTCCACGTCGACCCGCACGGCATCGCTTCGGTCTGCAAGATCGGCCGCGACCCCAGCGTGAACCTCATGACGGAGGGACTGACCGCCCTCCCCCGACTCGGCGGCATCGCCGAGTCCCTCCAGCTCCGCACCGGTGGATGCTCCGGCTGCTCGAAGGTCGGCACCTGCAGGACATGCCGACCGCTGGCCAAGCTCCACCAGGAGGCGGGGGACAACCGATCGCTCTACTGCCAACACGGAGGTTACGGAGCATGACTCCCACCAGCACCACCCTGACCCGGCCCGCACCGGTCCCGGTCACCATCGGCCTGCGCCCGCCCACAGAGGCCACCGGCACCCTGCCCGTGCCGATCTCCACTCCCCCGGTCCCTGAGGGCACGTTCCGGATCATCGGCGACCTGGACGTCGACGTCGCCGAGTCCGCCGGGTGCAGCTGCTCGGCCGGCGACGACCAGCCCTACTAGACCGGGGTCCGCTCCGGCACGCTGCCCCGGCCGTACGCTGGCCGGGGCAGCCCATCGCCTTCTCCGAGGAACCGCGCCGTGTCCATGATCCGCCGCCACTTCCACGACCTTCCCGTGGAGGCACGCCAGGCCATCGCCGACAAGGCGGGCGCCGTCCACGCCGCCCGCACCGCCGACGGGGGCTTGAACTCAGGCATCGCCGCGTTCCTCGACACCGATCACGGCCCGGTCTTCGTCAAGGGCATCCCCACCGACCACCCACAGGCCCCGGCCCAGCGACGAGAGGCCGCGATCAACCCCCACCTCCCCCGCGCCTGCCCCCGCCTGTACTGGCACATCGAAACGGCCGGCTGGGACCTCCTCGGATACGAGGTCCTTCCGGGACGGCACGCCGACTACACCCCCGACTCCCCCGACCTCCCCCTGGTCGCCACGGCGATCGCGGAACTTCAGCGGATCACGGCCCCGGCGGACATCCCCATCAAGGCCGCCGAACAACGCTGGGCCGCCTACGCCCCTCCCGGAACCGCCGCCCTCTTCGCCGGAGACACCCTCCTGCACACCGACCTCGCCCCGCACAACGTCCTCGTCGACGACCGTGCCCACATCATCGACTGGGCCTGGCCCACACGCGGCGCAGCCTGGATCGACCCCGCCATCCTCATCCTTCGGCTCCTCGAAGCCGGACACACGCTCGCTGAAGCGGACGCCTTCGCCCGCCGCTTCCCTTCCTGGCGCACTGCACCGGCGGAGGCCAAGGTCGCGTTCGCCGCCGCCAACGCCGCGGCGTGGAAGGAGGTCGCCCACGCCGATGCCGCACCCTGGAAGGCGGCGATGGCCGGCCACGCGGTCGCTGTCCACGCCTACCTGCACGCCGTGCCCGACACCAGGTAGAGCGGGAAAGTTTCCGGAGCCTCAGACGGCCCTGACGCCTGATCGCCCGTTGCGACCTCGACCACCAGAGCCGTTGCTCATTCACGTGGCCCACGGGGCGCTGGACACCGGAGTCGACGTCGACGATGACGAGCTCGCCGAGAGCCTGTGGCGAGGCATACCTGCAATGTTCCAGGTTCCGCCCGCCGTGCGGTCTCTCCAGACTGGGGCGGGCGAGCAACGCCTCGCCCATGGACCAAACGGGGAGAGACCATGACCATCACGAAGACTGCTCGGCTCACCGGTATCGGTATCGCGACCGTCGCCCTCGCGAGCACGGCCTTCGCGGGCTCGGCCCATGCCAAGGACGGTCTGGAGGAAGTGCGGGTGACGGCCAGCGCCCCCTGCACGAACCGCCACATCATCTTTACCGTCAACGGCATTCCTTACCACGGCTACGACTACAGCAGGACGATGACGACCATCATCTCCAAGGGCTCCCAGGGCAACATTGTCAAGGAGGCCCAGTGCCTGCTGGAGTACGCCGAGTGCAGCCCCGGCACGGTGGACGGCATCTTCGGTGACAAGACCAGGGCCGCGACGATCCGCTTCCAGGAGAAGAACGGGCTGACAGCCGACGGCTCGATCGGCCCGAAGACCTGGCCGAAGCTGCGGGACCTGTACCCCACGGACTGCTGAGCCGCGTCCCTGACGGCATCCGTGGCACCTCGTTACGGCGCCGACCCCGCCTCCAGCTGCGCAACGGGCAGCTCAGGGTTCTACACATCCCTCGTCGCCGCGATCGGGCCTGCCCGCGTCCGGCGAACACGTACCGATGTCCGGATCGACCGCACTCACCTCCAGGAGTCCTCCATGGCACTCACCGCAACCCGCAGGCGTACCTCGCTCGTGCTCGCCTCCCTCACCCTGCTGGGCGGCACGGCCACCGGCGGCGTCGCCGCCGCGGCCGAGACCGGCGCCACCGCTGCCGCGGCCTACCCGTGCGACGTGAAGATGAGCTCCACCGGCCGCCTCTCCGCCGGCTACTACAGCGGCACCACTGTCGTTCCGTCCTCCTCGCAGGTGACCTCCGCCGGCAAGGAAGCCCAGTGCCTCCTCCAGTACCACGGCCACAATCCGGGGACGATCGACGGCATCTTCGGCCGCAACTCCCAGACAGCGGCCAAGAACTTCCAGAGCACCGTGAACTACGCCTGCGGCACCGACCTGGCCGAGGACGGCAAGGTCGGCCCGCAGACCTGGCCCCACCTGCGTCGGCTCTACTGCTGACCGAGGTGCGGTCGGCGTCACCGTGTGCGGTTCGATGCCTCGCGGAAGTGTTTGGGGGAGACGCCGGTCACGCGGCGGAACGCGGTGCTGAACGCGCTCGCGGACTGGTAGCCGGTCGCGAACGCGATCTCGGAGATGGATCGCGTACCGGCGCTCAGGGCGTCACGGGCAAGGCTGATGCGCCACTGGATCAAATACTCCAGAGGTGCGGTTCCGACCTGCTTCTTGAAGGACGAGGCGAACGACGAACGTGACATGCGGCTGATGTCGGCAAGCTCGGCGAGTGTCCAGGAGTGGGCCACGTCCGCGTGCATGGCACGCAGCGCGGCACCGATGCCATCGTCACTGAGTGCTCCCAGCCAGCCGGCGGGCCGATCGGCCTGGTCGGCGTGAGCGCGCAGCATGTGGACGAAGAGAATCTGCGCGAGATGCTCCAGGACCAGTGAGCCGCCGACGGCAGCGGCCTCGACCTCGGCGACCATGAGTTCGCTCAGGTGTGCCAGGTGCTTGCCGCGAGGGTCCGTGGCACGTACGTGCACGAGCAGCGGTAGGACGTCGGTGAGGACCGGCGCGTTGGCGTCGTCGAACGAGAAGTGCCCACCGCAGATGTACGTGTCCTCCTCGGCCTCGGACCCGATGCGCACGGCACCGCCCGCGGCGCGCTCCCACGCCGACTTCGCGTCACGCGGTACCACGTCGAGCGCGCTGGCGAGGACGTAGGGCGGCGGATTGCCGAGCAGGTAGAAATCGCCCTCTTCCAGCAGTACGGGTTCATGCCCTTCGAGGACCAGCCGGCATTCACCACGAGCGACGTGGCCGAGCCTCACGTGCGGGAACCGATCGAAGCGCAGAGCCCAGTCCCCTCCGGCACGGAGGGCGGGACCGACCACGGTGCGGGGACGCAGGAGGCTGATCGCGTCGGCGATCAGATCGCTGCTGCCGAGCACTGAGCGCTCCTTTCGGACGATGCATAAAGAATCATGGACTTTATGTGATGCATCGTACCGCCCGGCTTCCGCAGGATTGCTGTCGAGGCAGATCAGCGCAGAATCCAGGAGGTACTGACATGGGGCAGCTCGAGGGCAGGACGGCCGTGGTCACCGGTGGCGGCACCGGTATCGGCCGGGCCACCGCCGTGCGGCTGGCAGCTGAGGGCGCGCACGTTTTCATCACCGGTCGACGCAAGGCCGAGTTGGATGCCGTCGTCGAGATCATCGGCGCGACCAGGGCCACCGCCGTGGCGGGCGACATCGCCGACATGGCCGACCTGGACCGGCTCTACGGCGCGGTCCGGTCCCGGGGCAGGGGTTTGGACGTGCTCTTCGCGAACGCGGCCACCGGTGCGTTCGTGCCTCTGGAGCAGATCACCGAAGAGCACTTCGACCAGACCTTCGGCGTCAACGTCCGGGGCACACTGTTCACCGTGCAGAAGGCGCTTCCGCTGTTCAACGACGGCGCCTCGGTCATCCTGAACGCATCCACCGCCGCCGAGAGGGGCATCGAGGCGTTCGGCACGTACGCCGCCTCGAAGGCTGCCATCCGGTCCTTCGCACGGACGTGGTCCAACGAACTGAAGGGCCGCGGCATCCGGGTCAACGCCGTCTCGCCGGGCGCGGTCGACACCCCCGGACTCGCTGACGTCTTCGGTGGCGGAGAAGCGGTGGCCGCCGTCAAGGAGAATGTCGCCGCAACCGTGGCGAAGGGCCGTGTAGGCCGCCCCGAGGAGATCGCCGCGGCCGTGGCATTCCTCGCCTCCGAACAGAGCAGCTACATCGTCGGCGCCAACATCTACGTCGACGGCGGAGAGAACCAGATCTGACCGAGTGTTCGGCGCTGTTCCGCGTCGGGGCCATTGGCTGTGGCGGGCTCCTTCGCCGGCGCGTCGGCCTTCACGACGTAGACCTCCCAGCGTTCGCTGCCGGGGCCCTGGACCCAGACCTTGTCCTGGAGGGCGTGGCAGCAGGTGGTGTCGTTCTCCTCCCGGGTGGCGAGGCCGGCGTCGGACAGGCGGCCGGTGGCGGCGTGGACCTCGTCGGTGGTGGTGACCTCCACTCCGAGGTGGTCCATGCGGGTGTCCTCGCCCGGCTCGCCCTGGAAGAGAACGAGCTTGAGCGGGGGTTCGGCGATGGCGAAGTTGGCGTAGCCGTCGCGGAGTTTCGCGGGTTCGGCGTCGAACAGCTTGCTGTAGAAGGTGATCGCCGCCTGGAGGTCGGGGACGCGGAGGGCGAGTTGCATGCGGGACATGTCGTGCCTCCTGCTGGGTGGAGAGTGGACAGGGGTTCGGGTCAGCCGCAGCAGCCGCCCGCGTCCGCTGACGTGGGTGCGGCGAGCTGGACGAGCTGCGGTTCGGGCGCGGCGCAGCAGCCGCCGCCGTCTGCCTGCTGGGCGTCGGGGGTGTCGAACAGGCCCGCGCCGCCGCAGACTCCCGTTTCGGGGAGCGTGAGTTCGACGCGGTCGGCGGAGTCGAGGTCGCCGGCGATCGCGGCGACGACGGAGCGGACCTGCTCGTAGCCCGTCATGGCCAGGAAGGTCGGGGCGCGGCCGTAGGACTTCATGCCGACCAGGTGGATGCCCTGTTCGGGGTGGGACAGCTCGCGGTGGCCGTGCGGGTGGACGGTGCCGCAGGAGTGCTGGTTGGGGTCGATCAGCGGGGCGAGATCGACCGGGGCCTCCAGGCGTTCGTCCAGGCGGAGGCGAATCTCGGAGAGGAAGGACAGATCGGGGCGGAAGCCGGTCAGCACGATCACCTCGTCCACCGGGTCGAGGCGGCGGCCGTCCTCGCCCACCAGGACCAGGCGTCCGTCGGCGTCGCGTTCGAACGCCTCGGTGCGGAAGCCGGTGACCGCGTCCGCGTGCCCCTTGTCGACGGCCGCCTTGGCCGCGAGGCCGAGGGCGCCGCGGGCCGGGAGCTGGTCGGCGGTGCCGCCGCCGAAGGTGGAGCCGGAGATGCCCCGGCGCAGGATCCACACCGCGTGCGTCCCCGTACCGTCCTCGGACTCGGCCAGTTCGGCGAGGTGGGCGAGCGCGGTGAAGGCGGAGGCGCCCGAGCCGATGACGGCCGTGCGCTTGCCCGCGTACCGGGCACGGACGGCCGGGTCCTTCAGGTCCGGCACGCGGTAGGTGATCCGGTCGGCCGCCGCCTTCTCGCCGAGCGCGGGCAGGCCGCTTCCGCCGGCCGGGGACGGCGTGGTCCAGGTGCCGGACGCGTCGATGACGGCGCGGGCGGAGATCCGCTCCTCGCGGCCGTCGGCGTACTCGACGTGGACGACGAAGGGCTGGGTCTCGCGGTCGGCGTCGACGATCCGGTCGCGGCCGGCCCGGGAGACTCCGGTGACGGCGGCCCCGGTGCGGACGGTGTCGCCGAGGGCGTCGGCGAGCGGCTTCAGGTACTGCTCGGCCCAGTCCCCGCCGGACGGGTACGTCGCCGGGTCCGGCCTGGTCCAGCCGGTGGGGGCCAGCAGCTTCTCGGCGGCCGGGTCGACGACCTCGCCCCAGGTGGAGAACAGCCGTACGTGGCTCCATTCGCGGACGGCCGCGCCGGCACCGTCGCCCGCTTCCAGAACGAGGGCCTCGATGCCGCGTCCGGCCAAGTGGGCGGCGGCGGCCAGTCCGACGGGGCCGGCTCCGATGACGACGACGGGGAGCTGCTGGGTGCTCATGATGCTCGGTCTCCTCGAGGGGCGAAGGGTCAGCGCGCGTGGGTGAAGGCGGCCAGTTGGGCCTGCCGGCGGCGTTCGGCCGCTCGGGTGGCGCTGTCACTGACCTGGGCGCAGCTGTCGCAGAAGCGGACGGCGGCCAGGTGGCGGGTGGTGCGACGGGCCCGGGCCGCGGTGAGCACGGCGCGAAGGGTGGTGGTCACGACGACTCCTTGCTTCGACATTCGTCGATACAACGGAGCTTGGCACTCGCATCGATGAGTGTCAACATAGACGCATGTCGAATTCAGAGGTCGTGGAGCTGCCCGTCCTGGAGGCCGACGGTGTGGTGCCGTGCTGCCCGCCGATAACCGCCGGGGAGCTGTCCCAGGCGGACGCGGAGAAGATGGCCGCCATGTTCAAGGCGCTGTCGGATCCCGTGCGGCTGCGGCTGTTCTCGAAGATCGCCTCGCACCCGGGTGGCGAGGCGTGCGTGTGCGACATCGCCGACGTCGGCGTCTCCCAGCCGACCGTCTCCCACCATCTGAAGAAGCTGCGCGAGGCCGGCCTGCTGACCTCCGAGCGGCGCGGCACCTGGGTCTACTACCAGGTCGCGCCGTCCGTGGTGGCGGCCATGTCCGCCATGCTCGACCTGCGCGGCTGACCGCCCACCACCAGTGCCACGGGCCGCGTCACGGGGCCGTCGTCACCGTGTCTGCGGCGAACTTCCGCCGCCAGGCCAGCGAGACGTACACCAGCGCCACGAGCACCGGGACCTCGATGAGCGGGCCGACCACACCCGACAGGGCCTGTCCGGAGGTCACGCCGAAGGTGGCGATGGCGACCGCGATGGCCAGTTCGAAGTTGTTGCCCGCGGCGGTGAAGGCAAGGGTGGCGGTGCGGTCGTAGGCCAGACCGATGGCCTTGCCGAGCGCGAAGGTGCCGAACCACATCACCGCGAAGTAGACCAGCAGCGGCAGCGCGATCCGGGCGACGTCCAGCGGCTGGGAGGTGATCGTCTTTCCCTGTAGGGCGAACAGGACGACGATCGTGAACAGCAGGCCGTACAGCGCCCATGGCCCGATCTTCGGCAGGAAGCGCTGCTCGTAGCTCTCGCGGCCCATCCTCTTCTCACCGATGCGGCGGGTCAGGAAGCCGGCCAGCAGCGGGACGCCCAGGAAGATGACCACGTTCAGGGCGATCTCCCACATCGAGATGTCCAGGTGCTCGCCGTCGCCCAGGCCCAGCCGGCCGGGCAGCAGGTCGAGGTAGAACCAGCCCAGCAGACCGAACGCCAGGACCTGGAACACCGAGTTCAGGGCGACGAGCACGGCGGCGGCCTCGCGGTCGCCGCAGGCGAGGTCGTTCCAGATGATCACCATGGCGATGCAGCGTGCGAGGCCGACGATGATCAGGCCGGTGCGGTACTCGGGCAGGTCCGGCAGGAAGATCCACGCCAGGGCGAACATCACGGCCGGGCCGAGGATCCAGTTGATGACCAGGGAGGAGATCATCAGCTTCCGGTCGCCGGTGACGGCGTCCAGCCTGTCGTAGCGGACCTTCGCCAGGACCGGATACATCATGATCAGCAGGCCGAGCGCGATGGGCAGGGAGATCCCGCCGATCTCGACCTTCGCCAGGGCGTCGTTCAGGCCGGGAATCACACGCCCGAGGCCGAGGCCGACGGCCATGGCGATCAGGATCCAGACGGCGAGGAAGCGGTCCAGCGTGGACAGCTTCGCGACAACGGAAGAGTCCTCACCGGTCGCGGGCGCTTCGGTGCGGGTCACGGGCAGGCCCTCTTGTTGTCGGCGGCGGTGCGGGCGGACTCGGCCAGGTCGGCGAACTGCCCGGCGAGCGACGCGATGACGTCGGGGCACAGCTTGTAGTAGGTGAAGCGCCCGCACGGCTCGGTCTCCACGACCCCGGCCTCGCGCAGCACCCGGAGGTGGTTGGAGAGGTTGGTCTGCCGGGCGCCCGTCTCCTCCACCAGGTGGGTGGTGCACAGCGTCTCGCGGGCGAGCAGGGTCACGATCCGGAGCCTGAGCGGGTCGGCCAGCACCCGGATCAGATCAGCGTCGGCTGACGTCATCATGGGCTGATACTGTCACATCATCCAGCGCTGATACCAGCCGAGGCTGATCTATCGTGAAGGAAGAACGCATGCCCTCCGCCCCGCTCGCCTCCGTGCTGTTCGTCTGCGTCCACAACGCCGGCCGCTCGCAGATGGCCGCCGGATTCCTCCAGCACCTCGCGGGCGACCGCGTCGAGGTCCGCTCCGCCGGTTCCCTCCCCGGAGACCGGGTCAACCCGGCCGCCGTGGAGGCGATGAGGGAGGTCGGCGTCGACATCGCCGGTGCCCGGCCGAAGATCCTCACCACCGAGGCCGTCCAGGCGTCCGACTACGTCATCACCATGGGCTGCGGGGACGCCTGCCCCATCTTCCCCGGCAAGAAGTACCTCGACTGGGCCCTGGAGGACCCGGCCGGCAAGGGCGTCGAAGCCGTCCGCCCGATCCGCGACGAGATCAGGACCCGCATCGAGGCCCTCATCGCCGAGATCGACGGTCGGTGACGGCTCCGGCGCCGACCCCATACGATCGGCGCCGTGGGGGAACTGGTGCGGCCTCTGGGGACCGGCGATCCGGAACGGCTGGGGCCATGGAGACTGCTGGGCGTGCTCGGGGCCGGTGGCATGGGCACCGTCTATCTCGGGCAGGCGGGGCGGCGGTTGGCCGCGGTGAAGACCCTGCGGTCCGAGAACGCGGGCGACCCGCACTTCCTGGCGCGCTTCGAGCGCGAGATACGTGCCGCCAGGGCCGTACGGAATCCGTGCATTGCGCGGGTGTACGACGCCGACCTCGACGGCCGTGTGCCGTGGTTCGCAGGAGAGTTCGTCCCCGGGCCCACGCTGGAGCGCACCGTCACCGACCGGGGGCCCCTGCCGCCGGAGGCGGTCCGTGTGCTGGGCGCCCTGCTCGCGCACGCGCTGGAGGCGCTGCACGCGGCCGGAGTCGTGCACCGGGATCTGAAGCCGTCCAATGTGCTGCTGACCGCCGACGGTGTGCGCGTCGTGGACTTCGGCATCGCCCGTGTGACGGACGCGACGACTCTCACACTGGCCGCGCAGCGACCGGGCTCCGCGGGCTACATGTCACCGGAGCAGGTCCTGGGCCGTGAACTCGGGCCCCCGAGCGACGTGTTCGTGCTGGGAGCGCTGCTCACCTTCGCGAGCACCGGACACCACGCGTTCGGCGCCCAGGCCGCGCTGGTGGACTTCGCCATCGCCCACGAGGAGCCCGACCTCACCCCCGTACCGGACGGGCTGCGCCAGGTGATCGCCCGATGCCTGGCCAAGGATCCCGCGCTGCGGCCCACGGCGGCGGAGCTTCGGGACCTGTGGGGCGAGGGCCTTACGGGGGCGGGTTCGGCGCTCCTCCGGCGCGTACCCGCCGCCCGTGTTCCGGCGGACTGGCTGCCGTCGGGCGTCCTGCTGGACATCGCCGCCCGCGAGCGCCGCGCCGCCGAGCTCGCCGGGCGCCCCGCCCCCCGGCGAGGGCTGCCGCGACGGCGCTCGGTGCTCGCCGCGGCCGGCGGGTCACTGCTCCTCGCCGGCGCGGGCACCGCGGCCTGGCGGTGGTACGCCGACGACGGCACCCGGAACGACCCTGCCGCGACTCCCGTGCCGCGCTGGACGGGCGCCCCCGGCACGCAGCCGGATCCGCTGTGGGAGGTCTCCGGCCTCGCCCCCGAGCCGCCGTTCGCGCCGACCGCGGCGGGAACACTGCTGCTGGCCGCGCTCCCCGGCGACGGCGTGGTGGCTCTCGACGCCCGTACCGGGAACGAGCGTTGGCGGGCGGAGGGCATCCGCACCGTGGTGACCGCCGAGCGGCTCCTCGCCCTCGACGAGGACGGTGCGCCGGTCGCCCTCGCACCGGACACGGGAAACGTGCGCTGGCGCGGCACCGACCGGCTGCGTACGCTCCTGGCCGCCGACGGCGACACCGTGTACGGGCTCGACGGATCCGGCGGGATCACGGCCGTCCGCACCGGGGACGGCACCCGGCGCTGGCGGCGGACGGCGCCCGCCGGCACCGGCGCGACCGCGCGGGCCACCGTCGCCCCCGGGCTGCTCCTGCTCACCGGGGACGACGGCCTGGTGCACGCGCTGCGCACCCGGGACGGCGCGGAGGCCTGGCGGCAGGACGCCGGTACCGACGCCGCGCTGCGGCCCGCCGCGGACAAGGACGGCGTCTATGTGGGCGGCGCGTCGCTGCGCGCCCTGCGACCGGCGGACGGCGAGGAGCTCTGGGCGCTGCCCAGCCAGGACACCGCCGAGGGTTCCGCCGGCTTCGGGCCGCCCACGGTACGGGGCGACCATGTGTACGCGGCGGACGGCGACGTGTTGCGCAGGGTGGCGCGCCGGGATCCCGCCTCCGGCGCGGAGTTCGACATGGGCGGGTCGTGGGACCCGTTCGGCAGCCGGTCGGGGCCGCGTGCCGGTGTCGCCCCCGTGGTCGCCGGCGACGGCGTCCATCTGACGCCGGCCGACCCTGCGGCCGGTGTCCTCGCCGTACGGATCAGCACGATGGAGGAGCAGTACCGCTTCGTCCCACCGGGCGATCCGGCGGGCGCGTGGCTGGTGGCGGTGGTGCGGGGCATACCGGTCATGCAGTGCGGGGAGCGGCTGTTCGCCCTTCCTCCACTGTGACCCGGTCGTGACGGCGCGGGCCGACACCTGCCGTCGCGGTGGCCTAGGATTTCTCACCGTCCTTGTGCCAAAGGGGGGTTGGGGACTGTGAGGGCTCTGAACGGGGCAGACCCACGGCAGTTCGGACCGTACCGGACGCTCGCGGTCCTGCGGGAGGCCGGCACCACCAGGTCCTACCTGGCGCGAGGGGGCGACGGACACACCGTCACCGTCACCGCGGCGGAGCCACGGCTGGCGGCGGTCTCCGTCTTCCGCGGCCGTTTCCGCGAGGAACTCGCGGTGGCGGCACGGCTCGCGGGCCCGTGGGCGCAGCCCGTGCTCGACTCCGCCCCGGACGATCCGGTGCCCTGGTTCGCTTCGCCGTTCATCCCGTCCCTCTCGCTCGCCGAGGCCGTGGCCCTGGCGGGGCCGCTGCCCGAACCGGTCGTACGGGCCGTGGGCGCGGCCCTCGCCGAGACGCTCGAACGCACCCGCACGCCGACCGGCGGGGCGTTCCAGGGGCTCGGTCCCGAGGTGGTGCTGCTGGCCGCCGACGGGCCCCGGATCAGCGCGTTCGGCCCGCTGGGCGCGGCCACGGCGGCGGCGGAGGGGCCGGACGGCGGACTGGCCGTGACACTCGGCTACCTGACACCGGAGCAGGTCGCCGGCCACCGTCCGGGGCCGCCCGCCGACGTCTTCGTGCTGGGCACACTGCTGGCGTACGCGGTCACGGGCGCGAACCCGTTCGACGCGAACTCCTTCGACGCGAACGACGCGGACCACGCCGGCTCCCCCGCCCCCCGGGCCGTCTCCCCGAGCGCCGCACGCCACCGGGCCGCCGAACGCATCGCGCACCAGGAGCCCGATCTCGCCTCCGTTCCCCAGGAGTTGCGTCCGGTGCTCGCCCGATGCCTGGCCAAGGACCCGGCGCAGCGGCCGGAGCCGGCCGTGCTCGCGGCCGTCCTCGCTCCCTCCGGCGCGGCGGCCGCGGTGAGCGCGGGCCCCCTGCCGGCCCGGCTGACCGCTGCCCTGGCGGAGCAGGCGTCGGCCGTGCTCGGGCTGGAGGCGCTGGAGGAGGACCGGGAGAAGGCCGTGCCCGCCGCCCCGGCCACACCACCCCCGTCCGACACGAGCCCGGCAGGCGTCCGAAGTCCCGCGAGCCCCGCCCGCAGGGCCCTGCTGACCGGCGTGCTGTCCGGCGCGGCGGGGCTGGCGCTCGGCGGCGCCGTCACGGCGTGGGCGACCGACGACCGCCCGCGCCCCGCCGTGGCGGGAAAGCCGGCCGCGGGAAAGCCGCGCGAACCCGTTCCCGGAGTGCCCCCTGCGGCGCTGTGGGCCTACGACATGCCGGACACGCTGTTCTACGGCAGCCCCGCCCTCCACGGCGACGTGCTGCTGTTGCCGGGGGACTCCCTTGTCGCCCTCGACGTCCGTACCGGCAGGGAGTTGTGGAGGCGCAAGGAACCGCTGGACCTCGCCGCCCACCCCGTGCGGGTCGACGACGGGCTTCTCATGGTGCTGGGCGTTCAGGGGCTGTTGTGGCGCTCCGTGAAGAACGGGGCCCGCCGGCACAAAGTCCCGTACGAGCAACTCCTCGAAGCCGGTGAGGACATGCACAGCCCCGAACTGGTGGCCCGGGACGGTGCGGTGGTCTGGTTCAAGGGCGAGGTCGAGAAGACCGCGGACGTCGGCACGAAGACCGACGACGCCGACGAGAAGACGCGCGCCCTGTTCGCCTACGACGTCGTACGACGCGAACCGCTGTGGCGAAGACCCCTCGCGGGGAACGAGTACCTCTCCTGGGCCGCACCGCACCGCGACCTCCTGGTGTCCTGGCGGGACGCGCCCCGGCCCAGGGACAAGAAGGCACGGAAGAAGCAGCCCGAGGGGTTGCAGGAGTTCTTCGCGCTGGACCGCGCCTCGGGCAAGGAGGTCTGGGCGAGGACGATCGGCGACCTGACCGACACCGCCCTGCTCACCCTGTCCGGCGAGGGAACCCTGTACGCCTCGCAGGGCCGCGAGCTGCGGGCGTACGAGCTGCGGACCGGCCGGGAGCTCTGGCGGAGTCCCCGCAAGAACCCGTACGGCGAGTACGGGACCCCGGTCCTCGCCGAGGACACCCTGTACGTCGCGGACGCGGGCCCGAACGTGTACGCCCTCGACCCGGCCGGCGGGCGGCAGCAGTGGAGCCGTGGGACCGGCTTCCTGGACGGCGCCGGCGCACCCCCCTCCGTGGCTGTCAGCGCGTCCGGGGCAGCCGCGCTGTCCCTCGACTCCGTGCAGGTCACGGCGTTCGCCGCGGCCAACGGTGAGCGGCTGTGGAAGTTCCAGGCCGTGGGCGAACAGGACACCGGCGGCCTCGAACCGTACGAGCTGCTGACCGTCGACGGGATCTGCGTGGTCCGGTACGGCAGGTCCTTCTACGGCCTCCCGGTGGGGTGAGCGTCGCGTGAGCACCGTGCAACCCCTCACCCACGACGACCCGGAGCGCCTGGGCCGCTACCGGCTGATCGGCAGGCTGGGGAGCGGCGGCATGGGGACGGTCTTCCTGGCCCGCACGCCCGGTGGGCGCACCGTCGCGCTCAAGACGGTCCACCCGCGGTTCGCCGCCGAACCCGAGTTCCGCGTCCGGTTCCGTCTGGAGGCGGAGGCGGCACGCGCGATCGGCGCCCGGCACGGCGCGACCGTGGTCGACTGCGACCCCGACGGGGCCGTGCCCTGGCTGGCCA
Source organism: Streptomyces sp. NPDC031111 (assembly GCF_055570675.1). NCBI lineage: Bacteria > Bacillati > Actinomycetota > Actinomycetes > Kitasatosporales > Streptomycetaceae > Streptomyces > Streptomyces sp. NPDC031111. The sequence goes on along the minus strand of NZ_JBVIGS010000002.1, from coordinate 57,541 downwards.
CCGAGTATCTGCTCGGACCCTCGCTCGACGAAGCGGTGGGCCTGGCGGGGCCGCTGCCCGAGCACACCGTGCGGGCCGTGGGCGCCCAACTGGCGGACGCGCTCGGCGAGATCCATCGCACGGGCATCGTGCACCGCGATCTCAAGCCGTCCAACGTCCTGCTCACCGCGGCCGGTCCGAAGATCATCGACTTCGGCATCGCCCGTGCGCTCGGCGCCCAGCGGCTCACCCGGACCGGACAGGTCGTGGGCACCCCGGCCTACATGTCACCGGAGCAGGCGACGGGGCACGACCACGCCCCCGAGGGCGATGTCTTCGCCCTCGGCGGTGTGCTGCTCTTCGCCGCGACCGGACGTCCACCGTTCCCGGGGGAGAGTGCGGCGGACATCCTGTACCGCGTCCGGTACGGGGAGCCGGACCTGACCCACGTACCCGACGGGCTGCGGACGGTCATCGCGTCCTGCCTGCGCAAGGAGGCCGCGGACCGCCCGGAGCCGTCCCGGCTCGCCCAGGAACTCGGGGTGGGAGAGGGCACGTTCGCGGAGTCGCTGCCGGAGGCGGTCCTCGCCGACCTCGCCGACCGCACCACGCGCCTGTGGGATCTGCGTCCCGTACGTTCACCCGCACCCGACCCGGGCCCTGGTGAACGTACGGTGCTCGACGCGCCCCCGCGGCCACGGCGCCGCACCCTGTTCGCGCTGGGCGGGGGGCTCCTCGCGGCCGGCGTTCTGACGGCGGGCGCCGTCGCGTACACCCGGCAGGGGCGGGGGGACGACGGGAACGGCGAGCGGACCGCGGCGGACGCCGGGGCGGGCCCGCCCGAGGCGGACTGGACGTTCGCGGGGACCTTCGACAACAAGGTCCGGCCCGTGGCGGCGGGCGGTGTCGTCGTGGTCAGGGACGCCATCCGGCCCCGTTACACCGCCGTGGACGTCGCCACCGGGCGGAAGAAGTGGTCGCGGGACCCGCTGCGGGACGTCCTGGGCACGGGCGCGGGGCTGCTCGCCGTCCTCGACGAGGACGAGACGGAGCCGTCCCCGGTCCGCCCCGCGCTCCTCCGGCTCGATCCGGAGACGGGCCGGACGAGCCCGCTGCACGACTCCCTGGGCACCCCCGCCCTGGAGCCGGTGGCCCTGCTGACGGCCGACCGGCGAACGGTGTACGTCCTGGCCCGGCTGCGCGGCACGGGCGGGGAGCCCGCGCGGCCGTTCCTGAGCGCGTACGACCTCGATGGCGGCGCGGAGCGCTGGCGCGAGGCGCTGCCGGAGACGGGGGTGGGGGCCGACGTGCTGAGTGCCGTCGTCGAGGGCGGGCTGCTGGTCTGTGTCACCCGGCTCGGGCTGACCGTCCGCGCCGCCGGCACCGGCCGGACGCTGTACAGCGAGCGGTTGGTCGACCCGGCCCGGTACGACGTGGACGAGGAGACCGACCTGCCGGCGCCGAGCGCGGCCGTGGTGCGGGACGGGCGGATCCACGTCTGCCAGGGCGAGGTGCTGGCGCTCGACGCGCGGAGCGGTGGGACGCTCTGGCGCTGGGGGGCCGAGGAGCCCGGCAACTGGCCCGGCGGACCGGTCTACGGTGCGCCGGCCGTCCAGGACGGCGTGGTGTACGTGGTGGCGGCGCCCGAGGACACCCGGGGCACGGCCGAGCAGACCGCCTGGCGGCTGATCGCGCTTGACGCGGCGACCGGTGAGTTCCGCTGGGACCACCGTGTCCCGCTGCGGCTGTGGCCCGTCGAGCCCCTGCTGCGCGGCGGACTGGCCCTGCTGACCGCCTTCGACGAGCGCCGGCTGCTGTACGCGGTGGACCTGCGCGACCGCAGGGCCGCGTGGACCTACTCCGGACCCGCGCAGGACACGGTCTCCAACTCCCTGGCGGCGACGCCCGAACACGTCCACGTCCTCCGGGCGGACACGCTCACGGCACTGCCGCTGCGGGAGTGAACGGCGCGCGTCCACGGTCATGACCGCTGGGGCGTCGCCCGCATCCGGCCGCGCGGCGGCCTCATCGAGGGCTCCGCGGGCGCGTCCCGAGCGAGGGTTGCGGCGCAACGGCGGCGATGGCCCAGGCATTCGAGGACCACGACCTGGGGGGCTCCCTGCGGCAACCGACGACGAGCTCCGCCCTTGCCGCCGGCGCCGGCCACCGAAGCGCGCGGGGCCCGCGCGGTCACCCCCTCGGAAAGGACGCGGCCGGCTCCGCGGTCGGGAAGTCGGCCTCGGCGTCGCCGCCCACGGCGCCGACGTGCGGGGCCGTGCACACGTCGTGGCCCGGTGAGGTCAGACGGGCATCCGGTCGACGGGCCCCTCGGCGCGGCGGGTCCGGGTCAGCGCGCGGCGGCCGAGGAGCACGGCGCCCAGTCCCAGCGGGATGGCCACGACGGCGCCGACGAGTCCGTTGCCGGTGCCGGGACCGCCGCTCGCGGTGGCCACGTGCAGCACCGCGAGGACCGTGCCGACCGCCCCCACCGCGACGGCCGACATCCCGCCGGCGCGCGCGTTCCCGATGCCGATCCGGCCGCCGGCGCGGGCCAGGGCCAGCCAGCCGGTGGCCAGGCCGAGCGCACCCACCAGGAGGGCCAGGTTGGCCCCGGTCCGCCCGTCGCCGATGATCCCGCCCTCGGCGGCCGCGATCAGAGCTGCTGAAGCACTCATGCCGCTCTCCTCCTTCTCCGTCACTTCTCCGTCGCTGGTTGCGCGGTTCGATGTGTCCCGAGCATGCGCGCCGGCCCCCCGCCCGGTCGTCCAGCAGGCGTGGGCACTTTCCGCTGCCGCCGCCGCGGGATCCGCGTACCGCGGACGCGGCAGACGGCCCGGTGGTACCGCGCACGCGGTAGCCGGCCGCTCGTCCACGAGCGGGATTCGCCCACCACCGCGTCCGGCTACCGTGCACCCATGGACAAAGGACGGTTCGCTGTCCCGGCCCGGGTCGTCGACTGGGCGACCGCCCTGGGCGTGGCGGCGCTGCTGCTGGGCACCGGGCTGTCCGGGCCGCACCCGGCCGGGGGCCGCGAGCTGCTCGGCGCCGCGCTGCTGGCGGCCGGCGGGCTGGCGCTGGCCGCGCGCCGCCGGGCGCCGCTCGTGGTCCTGGCCGTCACCGGGCTGTGCGCGGTGGGCGGTCTGGGGGCCGGCTACGAGGTGCTCGCCGTCTCGTACCTGGTCGCGGTCTACGGCGCGGTGCGCGCCGGGCACCGCGCCGTCACGCTGGCCGCCTCCGTGGGCCTGCTGGCCGTGCTCCACCTCACGGCCCTGGTCCTCCACGACGGGGGCGCGCGCGAGGTCGTGGCGCAGGCCCGGAGCACCCTGGAACTCGCCTGGCTGATCGCCGCGTTCGCCGCCGGGGAGGCGGTGCGGCAGGCAGAACGGCGGGCGGACGAGGCCGAACGCACCCGCGAGGAGACCGCGCGACGCCGGGCCGACGAGGAACGGCTGCGCATCGCGCGGGAGTTGCACGACTCGCTCACCCACCAGATCTCCGTCATCAAGGTGCAGTCCGAGGTCGCAGTCCATGTGGCCCGGCGGCGGGGCGAGCAGGTGCCGGAGGCCCTGCTGGCGATCCAGGAGGCCGGCCGGGAGGCGAGCCGGGAGCTGCGCGCGACCCTGGAGGCGCTGCGCGACGACGACACCACCCCGCCGCCCGGCCTCGACCACATCCCCCACCTGGTGAAGCGGTTCCGGACGACCGGCCTGGAGACGACGTTGACGATCGAGGGACATCCGCACGCCGTACCGGCCGCGGTGAGCCGTACCGCCTACCGGATCGTTCAGGAGTCGCTCACCAATGTCGCCCGGCACGCCGCAGCGACGACCGCCTCGGTGCGCATCGACTACCGGCCGGACGCCCTCGCCATCCGGGTCGACGACGACGGAAAGGCCAGTTCGCACTCCGCGCCGACGCCCGGCCTCGGGCTGCTCGGCATGCGCGAACGCGTCACGGCCCTGGGCGGCCGGCTGCGCACCGAGCCGCGCGGCACGGGCGGCTTCACCGTCCAGGCCGACATCCCCACGAACGGAGCCTCGTGATCCGGGTCCTGCTGGTCGACGACCAGCCGCTCATCCGCAGCGGATTCCGCGCCCTGCTCGACCTCGAGGACGACATCGAGGTGGTGGCCGAGGCCGCCGACGGCCGGGAGGGCCTGGCCCTCGTCAAGGAGCGGCTGCCCGACGTGGCGCTCATCGACATCCAGATGCCGGTCATGGACGGCATCGAAGCGACCCGGCGCATCGCCGCGGACCCGGCCCTGGCGGGCGTGCACGTCGTCATGCTGACCAACTACGGCATGGACGAGTACGTCTTCCAGGCGCTGCGCGCGGGCGCCGCCGGCTTCCTCGTCAAGGACATCCTGCCGGAGGACTTCCTGCACGCCGTACGCGTCGCCGCCCGAGGCGACGCCCTGCTCGCGCCCGCCATCACCCGCAAGCTCATCGACCGGTACGTCACCCAGCCGCCGCCCGCCCGCGCCGGCACCGGGCTGGAGGAGCTGACCGGCCGCGAACGCGAGGCGGTCGCCCTGGCCGCACAGGGCCTGACCAACGACGAGATCGCCGGTCGTCTGGTCATCAGCCCGTCGACCGCCAAGACCCACATCAACCGGGCCATGGCCAAGCTGCACGCCCGCGACCGCGCCCAGCTCGTGGTTCTCGCCTACGAGTCCGGTCTGGTCACCCCGCGCACCTCGCGCTGAACACCGGCGCGGGGCCATCCGTACGATGGGTGCGTGACCACCAGTGCCCGATCGAGCAGCCGCCCCGCGGGGCGGCTGCTCGTGCTGCTGGTACTGGCGGTGCTGGCCGGTGTGGTGGGCATGCACGGCCTGGCCCCCGGCGGGGTACCCACGGCACACGCGGACGCCGGCCACGCCATGGTGGCGGCCGCACCGCACGGCGTGCCTCACGCGGACGGCGCATGCGCGCACACGGACGGCGGATCGGGGCATCTCGATCACGCCGACGGAACGTGCGCGGCGGCCGGTACGGGAACGACGTACACCCCGCCTGCGCTCGTCGGCGTGGTGCGGGACGCTCCCGCCGGCCCTGCCCCCACCGCGGCGTTCACCGCGTCCGCGCACGACGGGCGCGCCCCGCCCGACCTCTCCGAGCTGCAACTCCTGCGGATATAGGGCGGCCCGCACGGCATCGCTCCGTGCCTTCGCGCGCCCTGTATCCATTCCACCGCGCGCCGTGACCGGCGTGCGTCAAGGAGTTGCACCACCATGATCCGCAAGCATTCACTCGTCCGCCGTACCGTCGCCGTCGCCGCCGCCGGAGCGGCGGCGCTCGTCCTGGCCGCCTGTGGCGGCGACGAGGGCGGCTCGGCCGGACACGGCGGCCACGGCGCCACCACCGCCACCTCGTCGGCGCCCGCGTCGCAGGGGCAGCACAACGCGGCCGACGTGGCCTTCGCGAAGGGGATGATCCCGCACCACCGCCAGGCCGTCGAAATGGCGGACCTCGCGCCCGAGCGGGCCGCCTCGGCGGAGGTGAAGAAGCTCGCCGCCGACATCAGGAAGGCCCAGGACCCGGAGATCCGGACGCTGTCCGGCTGGCTGACGTCCTGGGGCGAGGAGGTGCCCGCCGAGGGCGCCATGGACCACTCCCTGCACGGCATGGGCGGGATGATGACGGAGGAGGAGATGACCGGCCTCGAGAGCGCCTCCGGGAAGGCCTTCGACACCGCGTTCATGGAGCTGATGATCAAGCACCACGAAGGCGCGGTCGAGATGGCGGAGACCGAGCGGGCCGACGGCTCCTACGGACCGGCCAAGAAGATGGCCGGGGAGATCATCGCCTCGCAGAGCGCGGAGATCGAGCAGATGAGGAAGCTGCTCGGCGAGGGCTGACCCGCCGGTGAGGGCGAGTCCCGCGGGGCCCGCCCTCACCCCCCGCTGTTCGGGACCAGGGGAGAGCGGGTCAGACGCCGGGACAGGTCGGCCGCGAACTCCTCCGCGCGGGAGAGCTGCGTACGCAGGTCCTCGACCCGTCGCTGGGCCGCCTGCTCGAAGCCGCGGATGCGGTCCAGCAGGGCCTCGCGCTCCTCGGGCGGCAGTTCGTCGTCCGAGTCGAGGCGGTCGGTGGCTTCCAGCAGGGAGCGCATCTCGTCGAGGGAGAAGCCGAGCGGCTTCATCCGCCGGATGACCATCAGACGGGCGACGTCGGCCTCGGTGTAGAGGCGGAACCCGCCCTGGGAGCGGGCGGAGGGAATGACGAGCCCGGTCTCCTCGTAGTGCCGGATCGTGCGCAGGGACAGCTCGGTCCGTGCGGCGACCTCGCCGATCTGCATGTGCTCGCTGCTCACGCGGGGTGCCGTCCTCGTCTCTCTGCGGTCTGCGGGCAGCCGACGCCGATCCCTACCCTAACGTTAGGGTAGAGTCGTGGAGTCTTCGCCCTCGAGCATCACCCGTCGGGTGGTCTGCCGGGTCTCCCGTTCCCCAAGTCTTCCAGACAGGTTCCCCTCGTCTTGTCCTCCTCCGCACTGTCCCCCTCCGCCCTGCTGCGCGGCTCCCGTCGCCCGCCCTGGCTCTCCGACCCGAAGGTGCTGCGCACCGAGGTGCTGGCCGGTCTCGTGGTCGCGCTGGCGCTGATCCCGGAGGCGATCTCGTTCTCGGTCATCGCCGGGGTCGATCCCGCGGTCGGTCTGTTCGCCTCGTTCACCATGGCGGTGACCGTCGCGATCGTCGGCGGCCGGCCGGCCATGATCTCGGCGGCCACCGGTGCCGTCGCCCTGGTGATCGCCCCGCTCAACCGCGAGCACGGCTTCGGCCACCTCGTCGCCGCCGTCATCCTCGCCGGTGTCCTCCAGATCGTCCTGGGCGCGCTCGGGGTGGCCAAGCTGATGCGGTTCGTGCCGCGCAGCGTGATGGTCGGCTTCGTCAACTCCCTGGCCGTGCTCATCTTCATGGCCCAGGTCCCGGAGCTGACCGACGTGCCGTGGGCCGTGTACCCGCTGATCGTCGCCGGCCTTGCGCTGATGGTCCTCTTCCCGAAGGTCACCACCGTGGTGCCCGCGCCGCTGGTGTCCATCGTGATCCTCACCGTCATCACGCTCGCGGCCGGGATCGCGGTGCCGACCGTCGGCGACAAGGGTGGGCTGCCGTCCTCGCTGCCCGTGCCGGGGCTGCCGGACGTGCCGTTCACGCTCGACACCCTCACCACCGTCGCGCCGTACGCGTTCGCCATGGCCCTGGTCGGTCTGATGGAGTCGCTGATGACGGCGAAGCTGGTCGACGACATCACCGACACCCGCTCCTCGAAGACCCGGGAGTCCATCGGGCAGGGCGTCGCCAACATCGTCACCGGCCTCTTCGGCGGCATGGGCGGCTGCGCGATGATCGGCCAGACGATGATCAACGTGCGGGTGTCCGGCGCCCGTACCCGGCTGTCGACGTTCCTGGCGGGCTCCCTGCTCATGGTGCTCTGCATCGTCTTCGGGCCGGTCGTCTCCGACATCCCCATGGCGGCGCTCGTCGCGGTCATGATCATGGTGTCGTTCGCCACGTTCGACTGGCACTCGATCGCCCCGAGGACGCTCAAGCGGATGCCGGCCGGGGAGATCACCGTCATGGTGGTCACCGTCGTGTGCGTGGTCGCCACCCACAACCTCGCGATCGGCGTCGTCGTCGGCTCGATCACCGCGATGGTCGTCTTCGCCCGGCGCGTCGCCCACCTCGCCGAGGTCACCGCCGTCACCGACCCCGACGGCGGCACCGTCGTCTACCGGGTCACGGGCGAGCTGTTCTTCGCGTCCTCGAACGACCTCGTCGGCCAGTTCTCCTACGGCACCGACCCCGACAGGGTCGTCATCGACCTGTCCGCCGCCCACATCTGGGACGCCTCGTCCGTGGCCGCGCTGGACGCCGTCGAGACCAAGTACGCACAGCGCGGCAAGACCGTCGAGATCGTCGGGCTGAACGAACCCAGCGCGCGGATCCACCGGACGCTGAGCGGCGAACTCACCGGGAGCCACTGACGCGCGGGCGCCGTCAGCCGAGGACGAGTGGCACCCGCACGCCCGACTCGGCCAGCTCGGCCCTCTCCGCGTCGGTCACGGCACGCCGGCCGGTCCCGGTCAGCAGGGCGTCCGTGTCGGAGAACGACGCGGGGAACGCGGCCCCGGCGATCCGCTCCAGCAGTTCCCGGCCCCCGGCGAGGGCCTCCGCGGGCGGTCCCGGGACGCCCGGGAGGTGGGCCACCAGGTCGAGGTGGTGCAGCGTCCACTCCAGGACGTACGCCGAGAGGTAGTCGCCCGCGGTGAGGACCTCGCCGCGGGTGCCGACCCGCAGGGCGGGGTCGGCGAGTCCGGCGGCCCGGCCCGCGGCGGAGCCCACGTCGTCGAGGTGGAACCTCAGCAGCGCCGGGTCCTCGTACGCGGCGGCCAGCCGGACGGTCAGCGCGTCGAGCGGGTCGTCACCGGTCGGCGGTGTGCCGGAGACCTCCCAGTAGGTGGCCGCGTCCCGGGTCGGTTCCGTTTCGGCCGGGGTCGCCAGAGTGATCAGGACGTCCTGCGCGTCGATGACCAGGTGGCAGACCAGGTCCCGTACGAGCCAGCCGGTACACCCGGACGGCCGCGCGAAGGCCTCGTCGGGCAGCTCCGCCACCGCCGCGCGCAGCGCCGTCCACGAACGCGAGAAGAGATCCACATCGGCACGGTAGTGCGGCCCCGGAACGGCGGACAAGCCGCCGCCCTCACTTCGTCCCCACCGTCCGCAGCACCGTCAGCACCAGGGCCCGCGCCACCTCCGCCGTCTCCCGCAGGGAGACGTGTTCGCGGTCGCTGTGGGCCACCGCGATGTCCCCCGGGCCGAACTGGAGCGTGGGAATTCCGGCGCCGGTGTAGAGCCGCAGATCACTGCCGTACGTCGCTCCCCGCTCACGCAGCCGGGAGCCCGGCCGCCCGCCCACGGCGTCCGCGTGGGCGCCCCGGACGACGTCCGGCAGGGGGTGCCCCTCGGGCAGCCGGCCGCTGGCGAAGCGCCCGCCGGGCCAGGTCACGGTCGCCGGGTGGTCGCGCAGCCAGGGGTCCGCGGCGCAGGCCTCGGCCACGCACCGCTCCAGCGCCGCACGCGCGTCCGCCGGGTCCTCACCGAGGCGCACACCGAGCCGGCCCTCGGCGACCAGCAGGTCGGGCACGCTGCTCGCCCAGTCCCCGGCACGCACCGTGCCCACCGACAGGGCGTACGGGATCGGGTACTCGGCGAGCAGCGGGTCCGGGTCGCGGTTGCGCTCGGTCTCGAGCGCGGCCAGCGCCCGGTGCAGCGGCAGATAGGCGTCGACGGCGCTGACTCCCTGCTCGCGCGAGCTGCCGTGCGCCGCCTTGCCGGGCACGGCGAGCCGGAACGTCAGCGCGCCCGCGTTGGCGGTGATCAGGGTGCCGGCGGTGGGTTCGGCGATGACGCAGGCGTCGCCGCGGTGGCCGCGGCGCAGGGTGCCGAATGCGCCGAGGCCGCCGTCCTCCTCGCCGACGACGAAGTGCGCGGCGACCCGGCCACGCAGCCGTATCCCGGCCGTCCGTATCGCGGCGAGCGCGGCGAGGTGCGCCGCGATCCCGGCCTTCATGTCACAGGCGCCGCGCCCGTGCACGAGGTCCCCGGTCACCCGGGGCACGAACGGGTCACCGTCCCACGCGGCGAGGTCGCCCGGCGGTACGACGTCGACGTGCCCCTGGAGGATCAGGGTGGGCCCGTCGCCGCCGTCGGGGGTGGTCCCGACCAGCCCCCACGCCTCCTCGCGCGGCGCCTCGGTGCCCGGGAAGTCCGGGTCGGCGCGCAGCGCGGGCAGGTCCATCGACCACAGGTCGACATCCATCCCGAGCCATTCCAGCCGCCCGGCCAACTGATGCTGAAGCTCCGACTCGGCGGCACTCCCAGTAACACTGGGCACGGCCACCAACTCCATCAAGGTCCGCCCCAAGGCCCCCTCATCCACCGCCGCAAGCGCGGCAGCCTCCTCCTCGGTCACCACCCACCCCTCCCCTCACCCAAACCTCCCCCCATACCTGCACACCTCACCGCCCACTTACGCCCCCAGCCCCGCCCAACTGCGGGCAGCCGCCCGTAGCTGCGGGCAGTCGTGCCGCTGGGGCGGCACGGGTGGGCGCAGCGGCACCCCGCCGGCGCCGGGCAGCGCGACCCACCCCGCCCAGCCGCCGCACCCGCCCTCACCGCCCCACCGCCAAGCCGCCCACCGTGAACCCGGTCACCGTCCCCCCACCCTCCCGCCGGAAGGCATACGGCGCTCCGCCATGCGCCAACGCGACCTCCCGCACGATGGACAGCCCGAGCCCCGACCCCGGCAGGGACCGCGCGTCGGCGGCACGGTAGAAGCGGTCGAAGACCCGGACCAGATCGTCATCGGCGATCCCCGGCCCCCGATCCCGCACCTCCACCCGCACCGCGCCCGCCCGCACCGCACCCACCCCCACCCGCACCGGCCCCGCCACCCGAATCTCCACCGGAGCCCACCCGTCCCGGTCGAACTTCACCGCGTTCTCCACGAGATTGGACAGCGCCCGCGTGAGCATCCCCGGCCGCCCGTCCGTCGTGGTGTCACCACTCACCTCGACCACCAGCTCCCGCCCGGTGCGCCGCCGCGCCAGCCCCGCCACCTCCTCCGCGATGTCCGCGAGATCGACCCGCTGCGGCGGCTCGGTGTCGGACTGCCCGGCCGCGAGTTCGACGAGCTCGTTGACGAGGTCGGTCAGCTCACGGGCCTCCTGGGTGAGATCGGCGACGAGCTCCTCACGGGTGTCGGGCGGAAGTTCGTCGATGCGCCGCAGCAGCGAGATGTTGGTACGCAACGAGGTGAGCGGCGTACGCAGCTCGTGCCCGGCGTCCTGGACCAGCCGGCGCTGGTCCTCCTCGGACTGGGCGAGCCGGCCCAGCATGCGGTCGAAGGCGCGGCCGAGGCGCCCCACCTCGTCGTAGCCGGCGACGGGCACCTGGATGCCGAGCCTGCGCGTACGGGCGACGGCCTCGGCGGTGTTGGTGAGGACGACCAGGCGGCGGGTGATGCGCCGGGCCAGCCACCAGCCGAACAGCCCGGCCCCGACGACCACCGCCGCCGTCAGGACCAGCGTGCGCCGCTGGAGCGCCCGCAGCAGGTCCTCGGTGTCGCTGAACTCCTGCGCGACCTGCACCGCGCCCCGGCTGCCGCCCAGCGCGACGGTCGCGACCCGGTAGACGTCGTCGCCGACGTCGACGTCCAGGTGCACGACCACCCGCCCGGCGGTGGCGGCGCCCGCGATCCGGCGGTCGGAGTCGACGACCGGCAGCCCGGGGTTGCCCGGGTCGACGACGCGGCCGTCCGGCCCGAGCACCTGGACGTCGGTCCGGGCGGGCCGCACCAGGTCGTGGCCGGGCGCGGCGGAGGAGAAGTCGTGCGGCGACATCCGGTTCTCCCGGACCTCGCGCCGCAGGTCCTGCACGACCTCGTCGAAGACCGACTGCTGGTCGATCCGCACCAGCCGGGCGGCCGCGTTGTACGACAGCAGCCCGACCAGGACGGTGACGGTGGCGGTCACCGCGGCGAACGCCACCGCGAAGGTGGTGCCCAGCGACAGCAGCCGCAGCCTCCGCCGCGGCACCCGCCCCGGCGACACTCAGCCCTCCCGCAGGACGTAACCCACCCCGCGCACCGTGTGGATCAGGGGCGGCGCGCCGGGCTCGTCGAGCTTGCGGCGCAGATAGCCGACGTAGACCGCGAGGTTCTTGGAGCCGGGGCCGAAGTCGTAGCCCCAGATGCGGTCGTAGATCGTGGAGTGCTCCAGCACGACGCCCGCGTGCCGGATCAGCAGCTCCAGCAGTTCGAATTCGGTGCGGGTCAGCTCCAGCTCCCGCCCGCCCCGCCAGGCCCGGCGCGCCTGCGGGTCCATGCGCAGGCCGGCCGCCTCGAGGAACCGGCCGGGGGTCTCCGGCTTCGGCTTCGTCTCCTCCACGGGCTCGGGCGCCGGTGTGTAGGGGGCCGCCCGGCGCAGCAGGGCCCGCAGCCGGGCGAAGACCTCCTCGACGTCGAACGGCTTGACGACGTAGTCGTCGGCGCCCGCGTCGAGTCCCGCGATCCGGTCGGCGGTCTCCACCAGCGCCGTCAGCATCAGCACCGGTGTGCGGTCGCCCTCGGCGCGCAGCACCCGGCACACCTGGAGCCCGTCGATGCCCGGCATCATCACGTCCAGCACCAGTACGTCGGGCCGGCTGCGGTGGGCCTGCGCGAGGGCCTCGACACCGTCGGCGACGGCCGTGACCCGGTAGCCCTCCAGGGTCAGGGCGCGCTCCAGGGCGTTGCGGATGGCGCGGTCGTCTTCGGCGAGCAGAACGGTGTGCGGCACGCGCCCAGTGTGCCAACCGCCCGGGTCCCCCGGCCCCGGCGGACAGGGCCGGGGCCCGCTTCTTACCCGGATCTCACCCGGCGGGCCGCAGCGCGGCGAGCCGCTCCTCGAAGGGGGTGACCTCCTCGAAGGAGTCCCGCCTGGGCAGCGGGCGGGTGGTGGACAGCCCGGCCATCAGCGCCGCCAGTTCCCCGGCCGCGCGCTCGACACGGCCGTCCAGTCCCTCGGCGCCCCAGTCCTCCGAGGCGGCGTAGACGCCGGTGGGGACGACGACGGCCTTGAGGTAGGAGAAGAGCGGCCGCAGCGCGTGGTCCAGCACCAGCGAGTGCCGGGCCGTGCCGCCGGTCGCCGCGATCAGCACCGGCTTCCCGGCGAGGGCGTCGGGGTCGCTGACGCTCAGCGCGTCGAAGAACGACTTGAACAGCCCGCTGTACGACGCCGAGAACACCGGCGTGACCACGATCAGCCCGTCGGCCGCCGCCACCGCGTCGAACGCGTCGGCCAGCGCCCGTCCCGCGAAGCCGTTGGTGAAGTTGTGCGCGATCTCCACGGCGAGGTCGCGCAGCTCGATCACCTGGACGTCCGCCGGTGCGGGTTCCGGGGCGGTCGCGGCCGGGGCGGCGACCGCGGCCAGGCGGTCGCCGAGCAGCCGGGTCGACGACGGCACGCTCAGTCCCGCCGAGACGACGACGAGCCTCATGCGTCCGCTCCTTCCTTCTTCCGGGCGTCCTTCGCGCCGGCCAGCAGCGAGCTGTGGGTGGGCGCGTCCGGCACGTTCGCCGGGCGGTTCTTGGAGAACTCCTCGCGCAGCACCGGCACGACCTCCTCGCCGAGCAGGTCGAGCTGCTCCAGCACGGTCTTCAGGGGCAGCCCGGCGTGGTCCATCAGGAACAGCTGGCGCTGGTAGTCACCGGCGTACTCGCGGAACGACAGCGTCTTCTCGATGACCTGCTGCGGGGAGCCCACGGTCAGCGGGGTCTGCGCGGTGAACTCCTCCAGCGAGGGCCCGTGCCCGTAGACCGGCGCGACGTCGAAGTACGGCCGGAACTCGCGCACCGCGTCCTGCGAGTTCTTCCGCATGAACACCTGGCCGCCGAGTCCGACGATCGCCTGTTCGGGGGTGCCGTGCCCGTAGTGGGCGTACCGGGCCCGGTACAGCTCGACCATGCGCTTGGTGTGGTCGGCCGGCCAGAAGATGTTGTTGTGGAAGAAGCCGTCGCCGTAGTACGCGGCCTGCTCGGCGATCTCCGGCGAGCGGATCGAGCCGTGCCAGACGAACGGCGGTACGCCGTCCAGCGGGCGGGGCGTGGAGGTGAAGCCCTGCAACGGGGTGCGGAACTTGCCCTCCCAGTCGACGACGTCCTCGCGCCACAGCCGGTGCAGGAGCGCGTAGTTCTCCACCGCCAGGTTGATGCCCTGGCGGATGTCCTTGCCGAACCAGGGATAGACCGGGCCGGTGTTCCCGCGCCCCATCATCAGGTCCATCCGGCCGTCGGCCAGGTGCTGGAGCATCGCGAAGTCCTCGGCGATCTTCACCGGGTCGTTCGTGGTGATCAGGGTGGTCGAGGTGGAGAGGACCAGCCGCTCGGTGCGGGCCGCGATGTAGCCGAGCATGGTGGTCGGCGAGGACGGCACGAACGGCGGGTTGTGGTGCTCCCCGGTCGCGAAGACGTCCAGGCCCACTTCCTCGGCCTTCAGCGCGATGGCGACCATGGCCTTGATCCGCTCGCGCTCGGTCGGCGTACGCCCCGTGGTCGGGTCGGGCGTGACATCCCCGACGCTGAAGATCCCGAACTGCATGCCGCTCACCCTCCAGGTTGTTGACGGTTCAACTATACCCCTGGAACGGTCGGCCCTTCCGGACTATTCCACCCGCTCGACGGCGCCCGACCGCAGCCGCGCGGCCTGCTCCGCGCTGAACTCCGTCGTGCGCCTCATATGGTCGATGAACAGGGCGAGCTGGCCGTCGTCGAGGTCGTCGAAGAGCGCGAACCAGCCCCCGCCCAGCCGCTCCCACACCCGCCCGAACTCGGCGGCCCTCTCCGGCACGACCGCCACCAGCACCAGCCGCCGGTCCCCCGCGTCCCGTTCCCGGACCACATAGCCCGCCCGCTCCAGCCGGTCCACCAGCCGCGTCGCCGAGCCGGTCGTCAGCCCCGTCAGCTCCGCGATCCGGCCCGTGGTCACCGGGCCGCCCTCCAGCGTCAGCAGGCTCAGACACTGCACATCGGTGGGGTGCAGACCCAGATGGTCGGCGAGCGCCTGGTTGAACAGGGCGTGGGCGGCCATGTACCGCCGGGACACCACGGCCAGCTCCGCCAGCAGCCGCGGCCGCGTGTCTCCCGGCATGGGCAGCTCCTCTCCACTCCTCGGCGTCTGCGGATGTATCCCACCCTCCGCCCGCGGCAGGCGCCGTCCATCAGGTGACGCACCCACGTGCGAAGCTGCGCGCATGCCGATCCTCCGCTCCGCCGCCCTGTTCGTCCTCGCCGCCGTACTGGAGATCGGCGGAGCCTGGCTGGTCTGGCAGGGCGTGCGCGAGCACCGCGGCTGGATGTGGGCGGCCGGCGGCGTCCTCGCCCTCGGCGCCTACGGCTTCGTCGCCACCTTCCAGCCCGACGCCCACTTCGGCCGCGTCCTCGCCGCGTACGGCGGGATCTTCGTCGCCGGCTCGATCCTGTGGGGCGTGGTCGCCGACGGCTACCGCCCGGACCGCTGGGACATCACCGGAGCGCTCGTCTGCCTCGCCGGAATGGCCCTGATCATGTGGGCCCCGCGCAACGGCTGACGACCTCGGGCCACGACCCGGACCATGGCCTCAGGCCACGGTCTCCGGAAGCAGCCCCAGCTGCTCGAGGAAGGCCAGCTGGTCGAAGTACAGCCGGTAGCTGACGATCCTGCCGTCCTCGACGGTGGCGATGTCCACCCCGCGGATCCTGACCTCCTTACCCGTCGCCGGGAGGGTCCGGCCGTCCGGTGACGGCAACGGCCCCGTGTTCCGGCCGCTGAACCACCCCTCGTCGATGGCGGTGCTGCCCACCTCGAACGTGTGCAGCGGCTCGAACCGGGCTTCGGGCACGGCCGTCGTGATCTGACGCCAGTACTCGACGATCTCGTCCCGCCCGTGCAGCTCCCCCGCCTCGGGCGTGTGGGCGACCGCGTCCCGCGCGTACAGCTCCGCCACGGCGTCCAGATCCAGGTCCGTGGTGACCGCCGCGGTGAGCCGGTCCATGACCTCGCGCGCCTCACCCATGACCCACCTCCTGCCCCGGAGGACCAACGGTCCCATTCTCCCACCGGGCCACCGCCCCCGCCGCCGCCCGGCCGTCCCCGCCTATGCTGGCCGGGCAGGTCCCCACCGCGAACCAGCCCCGTCGAGGAGCAGCCCATGGCCACCGCCGTACCGCCCGCCGCGTCCCGTATCGCCGTCGTCACGGGTGCGAGCAGCGGGATCGGCGCCGCCACGGCGCGCGCTCTCGCCGCGGCCGGCTACCGCGTCGTCCTCACCGCCCGCCGCAAGGACCGGATCGAGGCGCTCGCCGAGGAGATCACCGCGGCCGGCCACGCGGCCACGGCCTACCCGCTGGACGTCACCGACCGCGCCGCCGTCGACGAGTTCGCCACCGCGTTCAAGACGGTCGGCGTCCTCGTCAACAACGCCGGCGGAGCGCTCGGCGCCGACCCGGTCGCGACGGGCGACCCGGACGACTGGCGCACGATGTACGAGACGAACGTCATCGGCACCCTCAACCTCACCCAGGCCCTGCTCCCCAAGCTGGAGGCGAGCGGCGACGGCACGATCGTGGTCGTGACCTCCACCGCCGGCCACGCCACCTACGAGGGCGGCGCGGGCTACGTCGCCGCCAAGCACGGTGAGCACGTGCTCGCCGAGACCCTCCGCCTGGAGATCGTCGGCCGCCCGGTGCGCGTCGTGGAGATCGCGCCCGGCATGGTCAAGACCGACGAGTTCGCCCTCACCCGCTTCGGCGGCGACACGGAGAAGGCCGCCAAGGTGTACCAGGGCGTCGCCGATCCCCTCACGGCCGACGACGTGGCCGACACCATCGCCTGGGCGGTGACCCGCCCGCCCCACGTCAACATCGACCTGATGGTCGTCCGCCCCCGCGCCCAGGCCTCCAACACCAAGATCCACCGGGAGCCGTGATGCCGGAAAGCGACAGCGACAGCGAGAAACGCCGCCTGGCCCTGGAGAAGAAGCGCGAACGCTACGTCTGGTACTACCTCGGCTACTTCCTCTTCGGCATCCACATCGTCGCGTTCGTCATGATCTACGCGGTCACCCACGCGAAGTAGCGGGCCCCCGAGCGGGGGCCCGCTGTCCTCAGCCCTTCACGCAGACGACCTGCTTCAGCTTCGCGACGACCTCGACGAGGTCCCGCTGCTGGTCGATGACCTGCTCGATCGGCTTGTAGGCGCCCGGGATCTCGTCCACGACACCGGAGTCCTTACGGCACTCCACGCCCCGCGTCTGCTCCTCCAGGTCCTTCGTCGAGAAGCGCCGCTTCGCCGCGTTGCGGCTCATCCGCCGGCCGGCGCCGTGCGACGCCGAGTTGAAGGACTTGGCGTTCCCGAGGCCCTTGACGATGTACGACCCCGTGCCCATGGAGCCCGGGATGATCCCGTACTCGCCGGAACCCGCGCGGATGGCGCCCTTGCGGGTCACCAGCAGGTCCATGCCGTCGTAGCGCTCCTCGGCCACGTAGTTGTGGTGCGCGCTGATCTCCTGCTCGAAGACCGGCTTGGCCTTCTTGAACTCCTTGCGGACCACGTCCTTCAGGAGCGCCATCATGATCGAGCGGTTGTACTTCGCGTACTCCTGCGCCCAGAACAGGTCGTTGCGGTACGCCGCCATCTGCGGGGTGTCCGCGACGAAGACGGCGAGGTCGCGGTCGACCAGGTTCTGGTTGTGCGGGAGCTTCTGGGCCACGCCGATGTGATGCTCGGCGAGTTCCTTGCCGATGTTCCGGGAACCGGAGTGCAGCATCAGCCAGACCGCGCCGGTCGTATCCGTGCACACCTCGACGAAGTGGTTGCCGGATCCGAGCGTTCCCATCTGCTTCGTGGCACGTTCCTGGCGGAACTTGACCGCGTCCGCCACTCCGCCGAAGCGGCCCCAGAAGTCGTCCCAGCCGGCCGTCGCGAAGGCGTGGAAGCGGGACGGGTCGACCGGGTCGTCGTGCATGCCGCGGCCGACCGGGATCGCCTGCTCGATCTTGGAGCGCAGGCGGGAGAGGTCGCCGGGGAGATCGTTCGCCGTCAGGGACGTCTTCACCGCCGACATCCCGCAGCCGATGTCGACACCCACCGCCGCCGGGCAGACCGCGCCCCGCATCGCGATGACCGACCCGACCGTCGCGCCCTTGCCGTAATGCACGTCCGGCATGACCGCCAGACCCTTGATCCACGGCAGGGTCGCCACGTTCCGCAGCTGCTGGAGCGCGCCCTCCTCCACCGTCGCCGGATCCGTCCACATCCGGATCGGCACCTTCGCACCCGGCAGTTCCACGTACGACATAACGTCCTCATTCCCCCGAAAGCCAACAGAAGTCATGGATCGCAAAACCGGTGCCAAGGTCGACGAAAAGGGACAACGGACCGGCGTCCACGGCAGTGCGTGCGATACACATTGTCTCCAGGGGGCGCCCCCGTGCGGCAAGCGATTAACCAGCGGGGACACTGGGGGGACCCGGCGGGCACGGCCCGCACCCACCGTCGAGAGGAGCCCGAACGTGCAGCGGAAGGCGTACGTACCCGGCGTCGCCGCGCTCCTGGCGGCCGTCCTGGCCGGCTGCACCGGCAGCCCGGACGACGGCGGCCGGTCGGACGACTCCAACCCGGGAAGCGCCGGCACGGCGACCCAGGCGGCCCAGCCCGGCAAGTACGCCACGCTTCCCGAGCCCTGCGGTGTGGTCGACGGCGAGACCCTCGACCAACTCCTGCCCGGCGTCGAGGAGATGACCGACGAGGAAGCGCGCGAGAAGGCGTACGCGGGCGAGGCGACGCTCACCTACGACACCGACCGCAAGGTGGGCTGCCGTTGGAAGGTGGAGTCGACGGCGGCGACGGACCATCTGCTGGTCGACTTCGAACGGGTCGTCTCCTACGACAACGCCGTCAGCGACGACACCAGGGCCCAGGAACTCTTCGCGACGAAGCAGGCGGCGGCACACCTCCCCGAGCCGACGGTGACGACCACGGAGTCCGGCACCCCCTCCATCAGCCCCTCCACGGGCGCGAGTTCGTCGCCCTCCGCCTCCGCGTCGTCCGGTTCGGCCTCGCCCTCCGCCAGTCCTTCCGACCTCCAGCCCCGGCTGCTGGAGGACCTGGGCGACGAGGCGTTCCTCGACGACGAGCTGAACAGCTCCGGTTCGACCGCCGAGCAGCGGACGGTGACTGTGGCGTTCCGCACGTCCAACGTGATCGTGACCATCGAGTACGCGGAGCAGCCGCTGTCCGTCGGCGTCGTGCCGGACAGCAAGGAAATGCAGGACAGGGCGCGGAAACTGGCCGCCGAGCTGGCCGACTCGCTGAGCGGCTGAGCACCGTTCACGGCCCCTTCACCCCTCTGCGCGAAGCGCGCGAAGGACGACCACACGGGTGGCTCAACGCGTACCGTGACCCCTCGGACCCCGTTCCGACCGCAGGGAACACGAGCGTCATGAGTGAAGGAACCATGCAGCGACGAGCACAGCGAGACCCGCGTCAACAGCGAGTGAAGCGCCTTACCCGCGTCCTTGTCTGCGCGGTCGCCGTCCCCTTGGTCGCCGCCGGCTGCTCCTCGGACTCCGGCTCCGACGACGGCAAGGACAAGGCCGCGAGCGCCTCCGCCTCGAAGTCCGCGAGCCCGTCCCCGACCGTGCAGGCGGCGGCGTACAAGAAGCTCCCGGAGCCGTGCGGGGTGCTGTCCAAGAAGACCCTCGAGGACCTGGCACCGAAGGCGAAGTCGGGCAAGGAGGGCAACTCCGACGATATCTCCACCCGGGCGAGCTGCTCCTGGAGCAGCCTGGACAACAACGGTGTGGACGGCTCGCAGTTCCGCTGGCTGAACGTGTCGCTGCTGCGCTTCGACTCGGACACCACCCGTGGCGCGGGCGACAAGCTCGCCAAGGACTACTACGACAAGCAGGTCCGGGACGCCCAGTCGGCGGAGGGCGCGAAGGGCACCAAGTCGGAGCCGGTCGCCGGGACCGGTGACGAGGCGACGGCGGTGCGTTACGACCTGAAGAAGAAGGAAGGCACCTTCAAGCAGCAGACGGTCGTGGCCCGCGTGGAGAACGTGGTCGTCACCCTCGACTACAACGGTGCCGGTCTGGCCGGTGACAAGACGCCGTCCGCCGACGACCTGATGAAGGACGCGCAGAAGGCGGTCAAGGAGGCGGTGGCCTCGGTGACGGAGGCGAACGGCACGGACACGGCGAGCGGTTCGCCCTCCACGTCCGCGTCGACGAAACCGTCCGATTCGGCCTCGAAGCCCGCTTCCGACAAGAGCTGAGCCCGCTGAACCAGAACCGGCCACCCGTCTCCCGCACGCATGTGCCACTCTGTTGCGCGCAACAACACGCACTGGGAGGGGAGTACGGGTGGCCGGGCCACTGCAGCTGACACGGATGCACCGGGTTCTGATCGGCGTGGTCGTCACCGGTGCGGTCATCATCGCCGGGATCGGCTTCGCGGGTTCGTACGCGGCCGTCCGTGAACTCGCCCTGAAAAAGGGCTTCGGCGACTTCAGTTATGTCTTCCCGATCGGTATCGACGCCGGCATCTGCGTCCTGCTCGCGCTGGACCTGCTGCTGACCTGGATCCGCATCCCGTTCCCGCTGCTGCGGCAGACGGCGTGGCTGCTGACGGCGGCGACGATCGCCTTCAACGGCGCGGCGGCGTGGCCCGATCCGCTCGGTGTGGGCATGCACGGCGTGATCCCGGTGCTGTTCGTGGTCTCGGTGGAGGCGGCCCGGCACGCGATCGGCCGGATCGCCGACATCACCGCCGACAAGCACATGGAGGGCGTCCGGCTCACCCGCTGGATCCTCTCGCCGGGCCCGACGTTCCTGCTCTGGCGGCGGATGAAGCTGTGGGAGCTGCGCTCCTACGAGCAGGTGATCAAGCTGGAGCAGGAGCGGCTGGTCTACCAGGCCCGCCTGCGCTCCCGCTTCGGCCGCGCCTGGCGCCGCAAGGCCCCGGTCGAGTCCCTGATGCCCCTCCGCCTCGCCAAGTACGGCGTCCCCCTCTCCGACACGGCCCCCGCCGGCCTGGCAGCAGCAGGCATAGAACCCGCCCTGATCCCCCCACCGCCCGACGCAGCCGCGGGCAGCCGCGCCGACGCAGCTGCGGGCAGTCGTGCCGCTGGGGCGGCACGGGTGGGCGCAGCGGCACCTCCCAGCGAGCAGCGCCTGGAACTGGAGGGCAACCAGAGCCCCGACCACCAGGAAGACACCGCGGGCAACCCCTGGCTCCACGCCCGCGACCCGCAAACGGTCGAATACCACGGCGGCTACGACCCCACCTACGACCCCGACGAGGAATACGCCCGCTGGGTCGCGGAGCAGCAGCACGCCGAGCAGTACCAGGACCAGTACCAGGAAGAACCCCCCCTCCAGGAACAGGAACCCTCCCCGGAGGAAACCGGCAGCTTCCCCATCCCGGTGGTCCCCGGCGGCCGCACCCGCGAGCTCGGCGAGGGCGGCGGCACCCCCACCGCCGACCCGGACGACGAGGCGTACTACCAGGTGTTCCGCCAGTCGATAGACGGCAGCTACCCCACCCCCCGCGTCCTCGGCGACAACATCCAGGCGACCTACGGCACGACGCTGAGCCCGAGCGAGCTGAAGACCCTCGCCGAACGCTTCCAGCAGCGCCACATGACGGAACTGGAAGAGGACCACATCGCGTAGGCGGCGTACGACGACAGGGGGCGCCCGGCCGACACCGGACGCCCCCTGTCGTCGTAAGAACCGAGCGGCCTACTCCCCGAGCAGGGCCCGCACCCGCTCCTGCCCCACCGCCAGCAGCAGCGTGGGCAGCCGCGGCCCCGTGTCCCGCCCCACCAGCAGGTGGTAGAGCAGCGCGAAGAACGACCGCTGGGCGGTCTTGATCTCCGCCGGCAGCTCCTTGGCCGTGGCGTCGGCGGAGAAGCCCGCCTGGACCTTCGGCACGCCGTAGACGAGGTGGGTGAGCCCGTCCAGCGACCAGTTGTCGGCGAGTCCGTCGAGCAGCAGCCGCAGCGACTGCTGGGCCCGCTCGTCGAGCGACTTCAGCAGCTCGGCGTCGGGTTCGGCGCGGACGATGGTGCGCTGGTCGGCGGGGACGTGGGTGTTGATCCACGCCTCGGCCTTGTCGTAGCGCGGCCGGGCCTCGTCCAGCGTCCCCAGCGGGTTGGCCGGGTCGAGGTCGCTCAGGATCCGCAGCGCCTGGTCCTCGTGCCCGGCGGTGATGTCGGCCACCGAGGCGAGCGTGCGGTACGGCAGCGGCCGGGGCGTCCCGGGCAGCTCACCGCCTGCCGTGCGCACCGCGCGGGAGTGCGCGGCGACGTCGGCGGGCAGGGCGGAGCCGTCGGCGACCTTGGCGTCGAGCCGGTCCCACTCGTCGTAGAGGCGCTGGATCTCCTGGTCGAAGGCGATCTTGAAGGACTGGTTGGGCCGGCGCCGGGCGTACAGCCAGCGCAGCAGCTGCGGCTCCATGATCTTCAGCGCGTCGGCCGGGGTCGGCACACCGCCCCGGGACGACGACATCTTCGCCATGCCGCTGATGCCGACGAACGCGTACATCGGCCCGATCGGCTGCTCGCCGCCGAAGATCCCGACGATCTGGCCGCCGACCTGGAACGACGACCCGGGCGAGGAGTGGTCGACGCCGCTCGGCTCGAAGATCACGCCTTCGTACGCCCACCGCATGGGCCAGTCGACCTTCCAGACCAGCTTGCCGCGGTTGAACTCGTTGAGCCGGACGGTCTCCGAGAAGCCGCACGCCGTGCAGGCGTAGGTCAGCTCGGTGGAGTCGTCGTCGTAGGAGGTGACGGTGGTGAGGTCCTTCTCGCAGTTGCCGCAGTACGGCTTGTACGGGAAGTAGCCGGCGGCGCCCGCGCTGCCGTCGTCCTCGGCGGCGGCACCGGAGCCCTCCGCGGCCTCCAGCTCGGCCTCGTCGACCGGCTTCTGCTGCTGCTTCTTCGCCGGGGCCTTCTTGGTCCGGTACTGGGCGAGGATCGCGTCGATGTCGCCGCGGTGCTTGATGGCGTGCAGGATCTGCTCGCGGTAGACACCGGAGGTGTACTGCTCGGTCTGGCTGATCCCGTCGAACTCCACGCCCAGCTCGGCCAGCGACGCGGTCATCGCGGCCTTGAAATGCTCGGCCCAGTTCGGATGGGCGGAGCCCTTGGGGGCGGGGACGGAGGTCAGCGGCTTGCCGATGTGCTCGGACCACGACTCGTCGACGCCGGGGACACCGGCCGGGACCTTGCGGTACCGGTCGTAGTCGTCCCAGGAGATCAGGTGCCGGACCTGGTGACCGCGGCGGCGGATCTCGTCGGCGACGAGGTGCGGGGTCATGACCTCGCGGAGGTTGCCCAGGTGAATCGGGCCGGAGGGGGAGAGTCCGGACGCGACGACGACCGGTTTGCCCGGGGCCCGACGCTCCGACTCCTCGATGACCTCATCCGCGAAACGGGAGACCCAGTCGGTGGTCTCGGTGCTCTGAGCCACGATCGGCACGTCCTTCTTTCTGCTCGAACAGCCGGTACGGTCGCACGGCTGACCGCTCCATTCTCCCAGCCCGGCCCGCATCCGCGAAAACCGCTTTTCACCGCGTGGGATACTCGGCTTTCGTAGCAGTCCACGAACCCGAGAGAACGGCAGCCACTCCATGGCCTCGGTCACGTCCCTCACCGACTCCGTCCAGCAGCAGCTCGCGTCCGCCCTCACGGCCACCCGGCCGGAGGCCGCCGGCGCCGACCCGCTGCTGCGACGAAGCGACCGGGCGGACTTCCAGGCCAACGGCATCCTCGCGCTGGCCAAGAAGGCGAAGGCGAACCCGCGGGAGCTGGCGGCCGAGGTCGTCGCCCACATCACCACCGGCGACCTGATCAAGGACGTCGAGGTCTCCGGCCCCGGCTTCCTGAACCTCACCATCGCCGACCGGGCGATCACCGGGAACCTCGCCGCGCGGTACGCGGACGACACGGGCCGCCTCGGCGTGCCCCCGGCCGCGAACCCCGGCACCACGGTGATCGACTACGCCCAGCCGAACGTGGCGAAGGAGATGCACGTCGGGCACCTGCGGTCCGCCGTGATCGGCGACTCGGTGGTCCAGCTGCTGGAGTTCACCGGTGAGAACGTCGTGCGCCGGCACCACATCGGCGACTGGGGCACCCAGTTCGGCATGCTCATCCAGTACCTGGACGAGCACCCTCACGAGCTGGACCACAAGGCCGACGAGAACCTCCAGGAGTCCGGCCAGGAGGCGATGTCGAACCTCGACCGCCTCTACAAGACCGCGCGGAAGCTGTTCGACTCCGACGAGGAGTTCAAGACCCGGGCCCGGCGCCGGGTGGTCGACCTCCAGGCGGGCGACCCGGACACGCTGGCCACCTGGCAGAAGTTCGTCGACGAGTCGAAGATCTACTTCTTCTCCGTCTTCGAGAAGCTGGACATGGAGATCCGGGACGCGGACATCGTCGGCGAGTCCGGTTACAACGACATGCTCGCCGAGACCTGCCGCCTCCTGGAGGAGTCGGGTGTCGCGGTGCGCTCCGAGGGCGCGCTCTGCGTGTTCTTCGACGACGTCAAGGGCCCGGACGGCAACCCGGTCCCGCTGATCGTGCAGAAGTCGGACGGCGGCTACGGCTACGCGGCCACCGACCTCTCCGCGATCCGCGACCGCGTCTTCAACCTGAAGGCGAACACGCTCCTGTACGTGGTCGACGCCCGCCAGTCGCTGCACTTCAAGATGGTCTTCGAGACCGCCCGCCGGGCCGGCTGGCTGAACGACGACGTGCACGCGTCGCAGCTGGCGTTCGGCACGGTCCTCGGCAAGGACGGCAAGCCGTTCAAGACCCGTGAGGGCGAGACGGTCCGTCTAGTGGATCTCCTGGACGAGGCGATCGACCGCGCGTCGGCCGTCGTACGGGAGAAGGCGCAGGACCTCTCCGAGGAGGAGATCGCCGAGCGGGGCGCCCAGGTGGGCATCGGCGCGGTGAAGTACGCGGACCTGTCGACGTCGGCGAACCGGGACTACAAGTTCGACCTGGACCAGATGGTCTCGCTGAACGGCGACACGTCCGTCTACCTCCAGTACGCGTACGCCCGTATCCGCTCCATCCTCCGCAAGGCGCCCGAGGGAGTGGGCCCGGTGGCGCACCCGGAGCTGGAACTGGCGGCGGCCGAGCGGGCGTTGGGGCTGCACCTGGACGCGTTCGCGGAGACGGTGACGGAGGCGGCCCACGAGCACGCCCCGCACAAGCTGGCGGCGTACCTGTACCAGTTGGCGTCCCTGTACACGTCGTTCTACGACAAGTGCCCGGTCCTGAAGGCCGATTCGCCGGCCCAGGTGGAGAACCGCCTGTTCCTGTGCGACATCACGGCCGCGACCCTGCACCGAGGCATGGCCCTGCTGGGCATCCAGACGCCCGAGCGCCTCTGACCGCCATAGGGGCGCGGGGCTGTGTCGACATGCGGCTCCGCCGCGTGGGCGCGACGGGGGTCTGCCCCCAGGGGCGCGGGGAACTGCGCAATGGGGGTCTGGGGGCGAAGCCCCCAGGGACGGGACGGGAAGGGGCGGCGGGGGCGAGAAAACTCACCCCCGCCCCACCTCAGCCCTTCGTGCCCATCCCTGCGTACACATTGATGTCGGCGTCCGTCACCTTGTTGATGTCCGCGTAGCGAACCCGCTCGATCGGATCGAGACCCTCCAGATAGGAGTCCTCCGGCCGCTCCGGCACAGGAGCGGCATGATCCGGCCGCCAGCGGTGCACCGGCACCACCCCCGGCTCCACGATGCCCAGCGAGTGCTCGGTGAAGAACCGCTCCACCTCCGCCCGCGTACGCAGCACGAACGTGAACCCCCGCTCGGTGTACGTCCGCTGCACCGCCCGCACGTTCTCCGGGTTGATGTCCTCGGTGAGGTGGCTGAGCACCACGCGGCTGCCGGAGGGCAGCGCGTCGACGAGCTCGCGCACGATCGGGTACGCCTCCTCGTCCTCGACGAAGTGCAGCACCGCGACCAGGCACAGCGCGATCGGCCGGTCGAAGTCCAGTGTCTTCGCCGCCCGTTCGAGAATGGCGGCCGGATTCTTCAGGTCCGCGTCGATGTAGTCCGTACGCCCCTCGGGCCCGCTGGTGAGCAGAGCACGCGCGTGCGCCAGCACCACCGGGTCGTTGTCGACGTACACGACGCGGGACTCTGGGGCGATGCGCTGGGCGATCTGGTGGACGTTCTCCGCGGTGGGCAGCCCGGTGCCGATGTCGAGGAACTGGCGTATGCCGTCGTCCTTCACCAGCGAATTCACCGCGCGCCGCAGGAAGTCGCGGTTGTGCCGAACGTCGAGGAAGCCGGTCGGGTTCGCGGACAGCGCGGCGGCCGCCGCCGCGAGGTCCGCGGGGTAGTGGTCCTTGCCCCCTAGGAACACGTCGTAGACCCGGGCCGGATGCGCCTTGCTGCTGTCGATCCGCCGCTGCACCTCGACGGGATCCTGGCTGAGCGCGTCACCGGTCATGGGTGTCTCCCTGGGGTCTGTCCGTGAACTCCGTCGGCATTCAACAACCTAACGCGCGAAAGGACTTGGTGGTGCCTGGTCCGTACGGTCGGCTACTCCACCTCGGTGGTTCCCTCCGGCACCCACTCCTCGCCGCCCAGCGGGAACTCGTACGCCGGGCGCCCGTTGTTGCCGCTGGTGCGGAAGGGCTCGCCCTCGTCGCCGAGGGTGAGCGTGCCGCTGCGGGAGCCGCTTGACCACTTCAGCTCCAGGTACCAACTCACGTCGTACGCCGAGGCGTCGGCCTTGACGAAGTAGACCTCGGGGTCCGACTCGCTCACCTTGAACGGGAAGTTCCGGTGCCCGGACTCCGGCGTCACCACCGGCCGCGCGGCGTCCAGGGCGACGGTGAAGGAACGCGTGGGCACGTTCCCGCCGCAGCCGACGCCGGGGTAGCCCATGGCGAAGTCGTTCCAGGGGAGCGGCGACCGCTTGCCCGCCACCCGCACGGTGAGCCCGTCCACGACCACCGTCTCCGAGCCGGTGCCCTGCACGGTGACCCGCACATACTGCTCCCCCGACGACACGGCGCGCTGCGTGGCGACCCACGCCGGCGCGTCCTGCTCCACCGGCGGCGGGGAGACCTGGGCCGGCGGCTCCTCGATCAGATACCGCTGGGAGCAGGGGTCCTGCCAGACGTACGGGTCCGTCCGCACGGTGAGCGGCACGGTGTTGTCCTGGCCCCCGGTGCCCCTGGAGGCGCTCGGCGGGGCGGCGGCGGACGCCGAGGCCGACGCGCTGGGCGTGCCCTTGCCCTTCTCCTTGGTGGACGCGGAGGGCGAGGCGGAGGGGGACGGTGAGGCGGCGGTGTCGTCCCGGCCGGCTCCGCCGTCGACGCCCGCGGCCCCGACGGGCCCCTTCCGCCCGTCCCCGTCCGCCCCGCCGCCTCCCGGGAGGTTCAGGGCGAGGGCGACTCCGCCGAGGACGGCGGCCACGGCGATGCCGGCGAGGACGGCGGTACGGGTACGGCGCCGGGGACGGGGGCTGGGTTCGCCGGTGCCGGTGACTTCGGGGACCTCGGGCTGCGGGACGCCGCCCTCGGGATCCCCGTCCTCCTCCGGCACCCCGTCCGCCTCCGGCACCTCCGCGGCCGGCTCCTCGACAGGTGCGGGCGCCTCCGGAGTCGCGTCGGGCGCCCCCTTCCGCCCTCGCGCCGCGTCCGCCAGCACCCACCGCCGGTGCAGCTCGACCAGTTCCTCGGGGCTCGCCCTACAGAGCCTCGCCAGCCGTTCCACCGGCGCGTACTCGGTCGGCACCGCGTCCCCGTTGCAGTACCGGTGCAGGGTCGACGTACTCATGTGGAGCCGTTTGGCGAGCACCCCGTAGCTCAGCCCGGACCGCTCCTTCAGCGCCCTCAACTGCCTGGCGAACTCCGCCGCGGCCGTGCCTTCCGACACCGTTCCTCCCACCCCCATGTCCCATTCCGCCATTCCAGGGAACGGTCGTTTCCCCAGGTCACAGCGGTACGAGCGTTCCAGCGTCCCGGATACCCCGCCAGAGCTGGCAGCCGGGACGGATCACCGGACACGCTCTGGTCATCCAAGCACGCCGCTCCCGGTCCCCGGTCGAGCGGCCACGCCGAAACCCGTACTCAGGAAAAGGAATTCGCCATGCGTACCTCCCGCATCCGTCTGCTCGCCGCCACCGGAGCCACCCTCGCCGCGCTCGCCCTCACGGCCTGCCAGGACGGTACGGGCACCGAGGACGAGGGCGCCGCCACGCCGAGCGCGACGGCGACCGCGGACACGCCCTCGGACACCTCCAAGGACACCTCGAACGCCCCCTCCCAGGCCGGCGGAAACGACGGCAGCGGCAACAACGACAAGGACAAGGCCGCCGGTGGCACGAACGGGTCCGGCGCATCCGGTGGTTCCGGTTCCGGCGGGTCCGCTTCCGGCGGGTCCGATGACGACGCCCCTCAGACCCGCGTCGCCTGCAACGGCTCCAACACCAGCGTCACCGCCCAGCCGGTGCCCCGCCCCCTCAACCACATGCTGATCACGGTGAAGAACACCGGCTCGAAGCCCTGCGACCTCACCTACTTCCCGGTGCTCCGCTTCGACGAGATGCAGTGGGTGCCGCAGCCCATCGAGGCGACGAAGCCGCAGGCCGTGGTAGGCATCGACCCGGGCGAGTCCGCGTACGCCGGCGTGCTCCTGTCGGCCGCCGACGGCAGCGGGAACGGCGGCACCACCGGCCACAAGCTCACCGTCGGCTTCCAGGGCCGCACGCCGAACAGCAGCGGCGGCCCCTCCGCGATCCCGTCCCTGCCGGCGAAGGGCGTGTACTACGACAGCACGCTGGCGGTGACGTACTGGCAGCAGTCGATGGAGGACGCCCTGTCCTAGGGGGTGTCTGCGGCCTCACTCGCGCGACATGCTCGCGTCGAGCAGCCGTATCCCGTCCTCGGCGGTGAAGGTCCGGCCCCGGGCGAACGCCGCCGAGAAGCCGGGCCCGCCCAGGGCCTCACGGGCGCGCTCCGCCGCACGGTCCACGTCGGCGCGTTCGGCAGGGGGCAGGGGCGCGCCGACGGCGTCCCGGACGGCGGCCGCGGTGCCGAGCAGGGACGCGGCCTCCTCGGCCCGGCCGGCCACCGCCCGCGCACCGGCCAGTCCCTCCAGGGCGAGCGCCACCGCCCGCGGGTCCCCGCTGCGACGCGCCGCCGCGAACCCGTCCCGGTGCAGTTCCTCCGCGCGCCGCGCGTCGCCGCGCTGCTCGGCGACATAGCCGAGCTGCGCGAGGACCAGCGCGGCGCCCGAGTCCACACCGAAGCGCCGGTTCCAGTCCAGCCAGGGCCGCAACAGCGCCTCGGCGGTGGCGAGATCGCCGCGGCGGCGGGCGCCGAGGGCAAGACCGTTCTCGGCGAACTGCTCCGCGGTCCGGTGCGACTGCTCCACGGCGAGCCGCCGGGCCCGCTCGTGCAGCTCCGTGGCCCATACGTCGTCGCCGGTCAGCAGCGCGATACGGCCGAGCCTGGCCAGCCGGAAGGAGACGTGCGACCACATCTGGAGTTCCTCGGCGCCGCGTACACCGTCCCGGTGGAGCCGGGCCGCGGCCGGGTAGTCGCCGGTGACCTCGGCGACCACGCCCAGATGTTCCGACGCCTGCAACTGACCCCACCGGTCGCCCACTTCGTCGAAGATCACGGCACTCGCCCCGGCGTGGCGCCGGACCGCCGCGAGGTCACCCTCGTAGAGCGCCTGGGTGGCGAGCGTGCTGAGCGCTGCGGCCTCGCCCCAACGGTCGCCGGCCTTACGGAACTCGGCGGTCAGCCCGTCGAAGGAAGCCTCGAAGGAACCCTCGCCCCCCGCCGGGTCGCCGAAGCCGCAGCGCGCGTGGGCGAGCAGCCATCTGCCCCAGGTGTCGGCCCCCTCGCAGGGGCCGTCCGCAGCCGGTTCGTCCCCGGTGAAGAGGGCGAACGCGGCCCGTCTGACGCGGGCGGAGGCGAGGGCGGGTTCGGTGCGGAGCGCCGCGGGGCCCGGCACGGGGGTGGCCCCCGGGTCCGCGCACTCCATCGCGTGCCGCAGCGACCTGACCGCCTCACCGAAACGTCCGCGCAGATACCAGTACCAGGTCAGCGCGTTGACCAGCCGCAGCGCGAGTCCGCCGTCCCCGGCCGTCACGGCGCGGTCGAGGGCCGCGCGCAGGTTCGGCGTCTCGGCGTCCAGGCGGTGCAGCCAGTGGCGTTGGTCGCGCCCGCGCAGCAGGGGCGCGGCCCGCTCGGCGAGATCGGCGTGGTGGAGGGCGTGCCGTCGCAGGGTGTCCTTGGTCTCCCCGGCCTCGTCCAGCCGCTCCATTCCGTAGGCGGCCACCGACTCCAGCAGCCGGTAACGGGGGCCCTCCGGGCCGCCGTGGCCGTCGGTGCCGTACGCCGGGACGATCAGGGAGCGGTCGACGAGCCGGGTGACGACGTCGAGCACGTCCTCGGCCCGTACGTCCGCGTCTTCCGCGTCTTCCGCGCCTCCCGCCCCTGCCGCGTCGCGTACGGCGCACACCGCCTCCGCGGACTCCAGGGTGAACCCTCCGGTGAACACGGCGAGCCGCCGCAGCACCGTCCGCTCCGGCGGGGACAGCAGCTCCCAGCTCCAGTCGATCATCGCGCGGAGGGTGCGCTGCCGTGCCGGGGCGTCCCGGCGGACCTGGTGGAGCAGCCGGAAGCGGTCGTGCAGCCGGTCGGCCAGCGCGTGCACACCGAGCGCGCGGACCCGGGTCGCGGCCAGTTCGAGGGCGAGGGGGATGCCGTCGAGGCGCCGGCAGACGAGGGCGACGGCCTCGGCGTTCCGGGGCCCCAGCACGAAGCCGGGCGCCGCGGCCGTGGCGCGCTCCGCGAACAGCTCCATGGCCTCGGCCTCCGCCAGCGGCGCGACGTCGTCCAGGACCTCACCGGGGACGGCCAGGGGTTCCTGGCTGGTGGCGAGGACGCGCAGGCCGGGCGCGGCACGCAGGAGCCCGCCGACGAGCGCGGCGACGGGCCCGACGACGTGCTCGCAGTTGTCGAGGACGAGGAGCAGCCGACGCGCCCCGAGCGCCTCGGCCAGCCGGTCCGGTACGGAACCGGTGCCCATGTCACCGCCGGGCGCCCCCGGCGCGGCGTCGTCGCGCACGTCGAGCACCGCCGCGACGGTTTCGGCCACCTCGCCCCCGGCACCGGTGAGTTCGACGAGCCAGACCCCGTCGGGGTGTCCGTCGCCGTCCGCCAGACGGGCCGCCGCCTCCAGCGCGAGCCGGGTCTTGCCGACACCACCGGGTCCGGTGAGCGTGACCAGCCGGTGCGCGCCGACGAGCCGGCACACCCGGTCGACCGCGTCCCGTCGGCCCACCAGTGAACTGACCTGCGTGGGCAGGTTCGTACGCGCCCGGACGGCGGTGGTGGGCGCGGAACCGGGTCCGAGTCCCGGATCCTGCCGGAGCATCGCTTGGTGGAGTTCGGCGAGTTCGGGTGCGGGGTCGACGCCCAGCTCCTCGGCGAGCTGCCGCCGCACCTCCTCGTACGCCTCCAGTGCCTCGCTCTGCCGTCCGGCCCGGTAGAGCGCCCGCATGTGGACGCCGCGCAGCCGCTGCCGCAGCGGATGCGCCGCGACGACGGGGCCCAACTCGTCGGCGAGCTGGTGGTGTTCACCCAGTTCGAGCCGGAGTTCGGCGAGGTCCTCCCGCGCGGTGATCCGCTGCTCCTCCAGCCCCGCGGCGGCGGCCTGGACGAAGGCGGCGTCCCGGAAGTCGGCGAACGCCGGACCCCGCCACAGTCCCAGCGCCTCCGACAGCAGCGACGCCTTCGTCCGGGGGTCGCCCTCCCGCCGCGCCCGGGCCGTCAGCAGCACGAACCGCCCCGAGTCGACCGCGTCCTCCGGCACCCGCAGCACATAGCCCGCCGGGCCGTACCCCACGAGAGCGCGGCCGCCGTCCTCGGCCCGCTCCAGGGCGCGGCGCAACTGGGACACCTTGGTCTGGAGGCTGTTGGCGGGGTTCCCCGGCAGGTCGTCGCCCCACAGGTCGTCGACCAGCCGGTCCACCGGCACCGAACTCCCGTGGTGCACCAGCAGATCGGCGAGCAGTGTCCGCACCTTCGGTTCGGTGACCGGGACGAGCCCGCCGTCCTCGGTCCGCACCCGCAACGGCCCCAACACGTCGAAACGCATGCCCCACGCTAACGCGTGCCGTCGCCCCGCGTGCGCGCTCCGTGCGCGGTCCGTCAGTGGTCCGTGCGCGCCCCCGCGCACGCTTCCCCCATGACAACGACGACTTCCCGTGAGAAGACCACGACCACCTCCCGCGAGATCCGCCTCGCCGCCCGCCCCGTGGGTGAACCGGTTCCGGAGGACTTCGCGACGGCCACCACCGAGGTCCCCGCGCCCGGCGAGGGCGAGATCCTGGTCCGCAACACCTGGATGTCCGTGGACCCGTACATGCGCGGCCGGATGAACGAAGGACACTCGTACATCGCGCCCTTCGAGCTCGACGCACCCCTGGAGGGCGCCGCGCTCGGCGAGGTGATCGCCTCCCGTGCGGCGTCGGTGCCGGTCGGTGCGACGGTCTCGCACTTCCTGGGCTGGCGCGAGTACGCGGTGCTGGACGCCGGGGCGGCGACGGTGATCGACACCTCCCTCGCCCCGCCGGAGGCGTACCTCGGCCCGCTCGGCACCACGGGCCTGAGCGCCTACGCCGCCCTGACCCGTACCGCCCCCGTCCGCCCCGGGGACGTCGTCCTCGTCTCCGCGGCGGCCGGCGCGGTCGGCAGCGTCGCCGGGCAGCTGGCCCGGAAGCTGGGGGCGTCCCGGGTGATCGGATCGGCGGGCGGCCCGCTCAAGACCGGCAAGCTCATCGACACCTTCGGTTTCGACGCGGCCGTCGACCACCGCGAGGGCCGGCTGGCCGAACAGCTCGACCGGGCCGCCCCCGACGGCATCGACGTCTACCTGGACTCGGTGGCCGGCGACCACCTGGAGGCGGCCATCGGCGCGATGCGGCCCGACGGCAGGATCGCGATGGTCGGCGCGATCAGCACGTACAACGCCACGGAACCGGTCCCCGGCCCCCGCAACCTCTTCGACGCGGCCGCCAAGGAGGTCACGCTCCGCGGGATGCTGGTCAGCCGTCATCTGGACCTGTTCCCCGAGTGGATCGCCAAGGCCGCGCCCTGGCTCGCCGACGGCACCCTGCGCACCGAGACGACCGTCGTCGAGGGCATCGAGCGGGCACCCGACGCGCTCCTGGGCGTGCTGCGCGGCGCCAACACGGGCAAGATGCTGGTCAGGCTGGGTGAGACCCGATGACGACCGCGACATCCGGAACCGCGCCCACCGGGGCCGGTTCCTCCGGGACCGCGTCCCCCGGGGCCGGGCACGCCCTCCTCGTCCTCGCCCACCCCCGTAGCGGCTCCCTGACCGCACGGCTCGCCCGCCACGTCCGCGCCCGCCTCACGGACGCCGGCTTCACCGTCGACCTGCTCGACCTCCACGCCGAGGGCTTCGACCCCCGGATGCCCCTGGAGGACGAGCCGGACTGGGCCGACCCCGACAAGACGTACTCCGCCGAGACCCGGTCCCACATGCGCCGTGTCGAGGCGGCCGACACGATCGTCGTGGTGTTCCCGCTGTGGTGGTTCGGCCTCCCGGCGGTTCTCAAGGGCTGGATCGACCGCGTCTGGAACCACGGCTTCGCCTACGGCAGCCCCGTCCCCCGCCTCCGCAGCAAACGGATGCTCTGGCTCACCCTGGCAGCTACCGGCAGGACCAGTTCGCCGACCTCGGCTGGCACGAGACGGTCACCCGCACCCTCCGCACCGGGATCTCCGCCTTCTGCGGCATCGAGAACGCGTCGGTGCACTACGTCTACGACTCGCTCAACACCGGCGAGCAGGCCCTCACGTCGACGGACAAGGCCCTGGAGGCCCTCCTGGCGTCGTGAACGCGCCGGGCTCCTGGACCGTCCCCCGCAGGGACGGTCCAGGAGCCCGGCGGCCGTACGGAGTCAGCGCAGGGCGCGGGCCGCCTCGACGGCCCAGTAGGTGAGGATGTTGCGCGCGCCGGCCCGCTTGATGCCGGTCAGCGATTCGAGGATCGCCCGGTCCCGGTCGATCCAGCCCTTCTCGGCGGCGGCCTCGATCATCGAGTACTCACCGGAGATCTGGTACGCCGCCACCGGCACGTCCACCGAGTCCGCGACCCGCGCGAGAATGTCCAGATACGGGCCCGCCGGCTTCACCATCACCATGTCGGCGCCCTCCTCCAGGTCGAGCGCCAGCTCGCGCATCGACTCACGGAGGTTCGCCGGGTCCTGCTGGTAGGTCTTGCGGTCACCCTTGAGCGAGGACCCGACGGCCTCCCGGAACGGCCCGTAGAACGCGGAGGCGTACTTGGCGGTGTAGGCGAGGATGGCGACGTCCTCCCGCCCGATCTGGTCGAGGGCGTCGCGGACGACACCGATCTGCCCATCCATCATCCCGCTCGGCCCGACCACATGGGCGCCCGCGTCGGCCTGCACCTGGGCCATCTCGGCGTACCGCTCCAGCGTGGCGTCGTTGTCGACGCGCCCCTGCTCGTCGAGGACCCCGCAGTGCCCGTGATCGGTCGTCTCGTCGAGGCACAGGTCGGACATGACGAGCAGGTCGTCCCCGACCTCGGCCCGCACGTCCCGGAGGGCGACCTGGAGGATCCCGTCCGGGTCGGTGCCCGGCGTCCCGAGGGCGTCCTTCTTCGACTCCTCCGGCACACCGAACAGCATGATCCCGGAGATCCCGGCGGCCACGGCCTCCGCCGCCGCCTTCTTCAGGCTGTCGCGCGTGTGCTGCACGACACCCGGCATGGCCGCGATCGGCACGGGTTCGTTCACGCCCTCACGCACGAAGGCCGGGAGGATGAAGTCGGCGGGATGCAGCCGGGTCTCGGCGACCATCCGACGCATGACGGGGGTGGTCCGCAGGCGCCGGGGCCGCGTGCCGGGAAAGGATCCGTACGTCGTCATACCGCCTACGCTACGCCCGCCCCACCCGTGCCTTTGCCGACGCGGAGTCGGCCCGGACCACCGGGGCCGGTCACCGGGGGATACGGTGCTCGTCGCTCGTCATCACGCCATCCCGAGGGGGACCCGACCGTGCACAGCGCCGCCGTAACGGCAGAGGGCGACCGTATCCGCTGGGTGGAGCTGCCGGGCCGCGACCCGGTCCGCGTGTACGTCCACGGCCTGGGCGCCACCTCCCCCGCGTACTTCACGGCGACCGCCGTCCATCCCCTCCTCGCCGGCCATCGCTCGCTCCTGGTGGACCTGCTCGGCCACGGCCACAGCGACCGCCCCACCTCGTTCGCGTACACCCTCGAGGACCACGCCGACGCACTCGCGGCCGCGCTGCGCGCCGCCGGTGTCGCGGGGGCCGAACTGGTCGCCCACAGCATGGGCGGCTCCGTCGCCGTCGTCCTCGCCGCCCGCCACCCGGAGCTGGTGTCCCGCCTCGTCCTGGCCGACGCCAACCTGGATCCGTTGCCCCGGGTGCCCGGCGCCCTCGGCAGCAGCGGCATCGCGGCGTACTCGGAGGAGGAGTTCGTGTCCGGCGGCTGGCGCGAGGTCCGCGACCGGGCGGGTGCCCACTGGTGGTCGACGATGCGTCTGGCGGGACGTGTGGCGCTGCACCGCAGCGCCACCCACCTGGTCCGGGGCACGACGCCGACGATGCGCGAACTCCTGCTCGCCCTTCCGATTCCGCGCGCGTTCCTGTACCCGGAGGCCGACGGGCCGTTCCCCGGTTCGGCCGAACTGACCGCCGCGGAAGTCTCCTTGACCGCGATCCCCGACTGCGGCCACAACATCATGCTGGACAACCCGGAGGCGTTCGCCCGGGCCGTGGCCGAGGCCCTCTGACAGCGCGTCAACGGCTTTTGGACCGGCCGGACCGGCACCTTTTGGCTCTGCCCTTCGGACCATGACCGCAGCAGGCTGGGAGGACCTGCACACTCGCGGAGGGTTCCCTTGAGTCTCGCGTTCCTGCTGACCACCCTCGTCGTGGTGGTCACCCCCGGCACCGGCGTGGTGTACACGCTCGCCGCCGGACTGTCCCACGGCCGCCGGGCGAGCGTGGTGGCCGCGCTCGGCTGCACGCTCGGCGTCGTACCGCACCTGGTGGCGACCATCAGCGGTCTCGCCGCGCTGCTGCACACCAGCGCCGTCGCCTACGGGGTGGTGAAGTACCTCGGCGTCGGCTATCTGCTGTACATGGCGTGGGCGACGCTGCGCGACAAGGACGCGTTGACCGTCACGGCGGAGGCCGAGCCGCGGTCGGCGGCCCGCGTGATCACCTCCGGGGTGCTGATCAACGTACTGAACCCGAAACTGACCATGTTCTTCGTCGCGTTCCTCCCCCAGTTCGTCCCCGTCGGCGCCCCCGGCTCCCTGGGCCTCATGCTCCAGCTCGGCGCGGTCTTCATGGCCCTGACCTTCATCGTCTTCGTCGCGTACGGCATGTGCGCCGCCGCCGTACGCGACCGCCTGACGGCCCGGCCCAGGATCATGACGGGCCTCCGCCGGGTGTTCGCCGTCTGCTTCGTGGGGCTGAGCGCACGGATGGCGGTGGCCTGAGATGCGATTCCGGCACACAGACGCGATCTGGTCCGACCACCCGCAGCTCGCGGCGGCCGCGCTCCACGCCACCGGCGTCAGCCGCGAGGCCGACGTGGGCCCGCGCGTCGCGGAGTACACCGCCCGCGCCCGGGCCCGGCTGGCGGACGCCTCCGAGGGCCAGTTCCCCGAAGTCCTGGCCTGGCGCCGGGTGTTCGCCCGGATGGGCCTGAAGCCGACCCAGTACCGGTGCGCCTCGGAGTCCCTGCTGCGGCGGCTGCGGAAGGAGGGAACCCTGCCGCGCATCCACCCCGTGGTCGACCTGTGCAACGCGATCTCCGTCGCGTACGCCGTCCCCGTCGCCGTCCTCGACGCCGACCGCATCACCGGCCCGCTCCTCGAAGTGCGCCACGCCCACGGCGACGAGGAGTACACGACCTTCGGCGGCGACACCGAGCACCCGGCACCCGGCGAGGTGACGTACGCCGACTCCGCCGGGCGGGCGCACGCCCGCCGCTGGACCAACCGGCAGAGCGGCCACTCGGCGGTGGGCGAGCACACCAGCCGGATCTTCGTGGTGACGGAGGCCGTGCACGACGACGCCACGGACACCGTCGCGGAGGCGCTGGAGACGATCGCCGAGGAGCTCACCGCGCACTGGCGGACCGCCCCGACGACGGCCCTTCTCACCTCCTCCGCACGGGAGTTCACGTTCAGCGACGAGCCCTTGCTCGGTACGCGGACGCCGTAACCGTGCATGGCACCATGGGTGCGGTGAGCGAGAGGGAAGGGGTGACCAGCGGTACGTCGGCGCACGGCTCCGACTTCCTCCAACTGCGCGCCGAGGACGCGCCCGCGGGCGGCAAGGCGGACTGGCTGGCCCAGCGACTGCGGCAGGCCATCACCGACCGCCGGCTGACCGTGGGCAGCAGACTGCCCGCCACCCGGGTCCTCGCCGCCGAGCTGCGCGTCTCCCGGGGCGTGGTCACCGAGGCGTACCGGCGGCTCGCCGAGGACGGCCATGTCGAGGGACGCCGGCGCGGCGGCACGGTGGTGGTCGCGACGCCCCCGCCCCACGGACCGGCGGCGACGCCCGCCGGCCGAACCGCACCGCACTCCCCCTTCACCACCGCACCCGGAGCCGACGTCTTCGACGCGCTCCGCGCCGCCGACGCCCGCATCGACCTCACCCCCGGCCGACCCGACCTCTCCGCGTTCCCCCGCACGGCCTGGCTGCGCGCCGAACGAGCCGTGCTCGCCGAACTGTCCACCGTGGACCTCGGATACGGCGACCCGCGCGGCGCCCCCCGGCTGCGCCGCGCCGTCGCCGACTGGCTGGCGCGCAGCCGGGGCGTCCGGGTCGAGCCGGACGGGATCCTCATCGTCGCCGGCACCGCGCAGGCGCTCACCCTGCTGCACCCCGTGCTGCGGGCGGACGGCATCACCGCGGTCGCGGTGGAGGAGCCGGGCTCGCTCGGCACCCACCAGCACCTGCGCAACGGAGGCCTGACCACCCCACCGGTACCGGTCGACGCCCACGGCCCCCGCATCGACGCGCTGCACGCCACCGGCGCCCGCGCCGTACTCCTCACTCCCGCCCACCAGTTCCCCACCGGTGTCGTGACGAGCGGCGAACGCCGCCGCGAGCTGCTGCGGTGGGCCGCGGACGGCGGGCTGATCCTGGAGGACGACTACGACGCCGAGCACCGCTACGACCGCCCGCCCGTGCCCGCGCTGCGCTCCCTGCTCGCCGACCGGCTCTGCTACATGGGCAGCGTGTCCAAACTGCTCGCCCCGGCCCTGCGGATCGGCTGGATGGTCCCACCGCCCCGCCACCTGGACGCGCTGACCGCCGCGAAACGCTTCACCGACCTGGGCAACGCCGTACTGCCCCAACTGGTCCTCGCCCGGCTGATGGAATCGGGCCAACTGGAGCGGCACCTGCGCCTGCTCCGCACCCGCCACATCCGCCGCCGCGACGCGATGATCGACGCCGTACGGCAACACCTCCCGGGCGCGACCGTCCACGGCGCGGCGGCCGGCCTCCACCTGACGGTCACCTACACCCCGGACGTCCCCGACACCGAACTCGCCGCCGCGGCCCTCACCCACGGCGTGAAGTGCCACCCCCTCTCCTGGCACCGCCAACTCCCCGGCCCCCCGGGCCTGGTCCTCGGCTACGCGGCGGACCCGCCCGGAGCCATCACGGAGGGCGTGACAGCCATCGGCCGCGCCCTGCGCGAACTGTCCTGAGTTCGCTCCATCTGTAACAGGCGTGTAGTGGCGGGTGGTTGAGCGAAACGCGGGTCCGGGCGGGCCGCTCTTGGTGTGCAGAAGAACGCTCGTCCGTACCGACGGGCCGGCACACCGACCGATCCCGAGGAAGACACCATGCGCGTCAACAAGCTCACCATCGCGGCCCTGGCCATCGTCGCGGGTCTCTCGCTCACCGCCTGCGAGAACGACTCGTCCTCCACCTCCTCCTCGCCCGACTCGAAGGGCAGTTCACGCACGGGCGGCTCTGATCAGGGCGCCTCAAAGGACACCTCCGGAAAGAACGCGGACGAGGGCCAGGGCACAGTCACCGGAACCGGCTCCGACAAGAACGGCGAGATCGACAAGTGCCGCACCGACGAGCTGGAGGTCACGGCGACGGACAGCACCATCGACGGCGACCAGGAAGGCACCGTCGCGGTCGAGTTCAAGAACGGCGGCGGCCGGGACTGCGCGATGTCGGGCCACGCGGGCGTCGACCTCAAGACCAACGCGGGGACACTGTCCGCGAACCGCACCGGCGAGCCGGCCCCCAAGGTCGTCCTCAAGGACGGCGAGTCGGTGTTCTTCGGCATCACCTACCCGCTCAACGACTCCGGCGGCTCCGGCGTCCGCATCACGGGCCTGGTGGTCACCCCGCCGGACGAGACGAAGTCCGTCACCCTCGACTGGCCGGGCGCCCCCACCCTGCCCGTCACGGACGGCTCCGGCACCCCGGTGAACGTCGGCCCCCTCGGAAGCGCCGGCCAGGGCGGCTGACCCCCACCGGTTCAGGCCGCGCGTGAGGCGGTTTATTCCTTGACACAAATATTCACTTCCACGAATACTTTGACTCATGGAAGCACTGCTCACCGCACTGGCCGAACCGGCCCGCTGGCGGCTCGTGACGCTGCTGGCCGAGCGGCCCCGGCCGGTCGGCGTCCTGGCCCAGCTCGCCGAGGCGCGCCAGCCGCAGACGACCAAGCACCTCCAGACCCTCGAACGCGCCGGCCTCGTCACCTCCCAGCGCACCGGTCAGCGCCGTATCTACGCGCTCCGGTCAGGCCCCCTCCGGGATCTGGCGGCCGCGCTCAACCAGCTCGCCGACAGCGCGGACCAGGACGGCGGCCCGCGCGCGACCTACGACCGCTACGAACTCAGCCTCCGCGCGGAACGGCTCGCCGCGGACGGGACGGGATGGGCCGACGGCCGCTCGTTCAGATTCCACCGCTCGCTGACGGGGCGGCCCGAGCTGGTCTGGCGCCACCTCACCGAGGCATCCCTGCTCGCCCACTGGTGGACACCCGACGACCTCCGCGTCTCCGAGCTCGTCTTCGAGGCGCGGCCGGGTGGCCGGATCGTCCACGAGTACCGCGACGCCGAGGACACCGACGGCTCCGACCTGATCGCCGGCCGCGCGGAGGGAGTCGTCGAGGAGGTACACCCCGGCGAGCACCTCGCGTACCGCCTCTCCCCCCTGCTCCCCGACGGGAGCATCGCCTTCACCGCCCACGTCGACCTCGGCCTGAACCCCACCGCCACCGGCACGGACCTCGACGCCCACTGGCGGATCACCGACAGCACCATCGACTCCGCCGACTTCATCGCGGGCATCGAGATCGGCTTCGGCCAGAGCCTCGACAAACTCGTGGCGACCCTCGCCGCGGACCCGCACGACACCGACAGTGCCGACACAAGGAGCGCGACATGACCGACTCGACCGGCCGCAGGGTGACCGCGAACCTGGCCCTCAGCCTCGACGGCCGTTACCACGGTCCCGCCGGGCCCCACGACTTCGGCTCGTTCGCCCCGTACGTGACCACCGAGGTCGCACGGAACCACCTCACCCGCATCTGGGAGGGCGCGACGACGGCACTGCTCGGCAGGGTCAACGCCGAGGGATTCCTGGGGTACTGGCCGTCCGTCGCCGCGGACGAGAACGCCGATCCCCGTGATCGCGGCTATGCGAAGTGGCTGGTCGACACGGAGAAGGTGGTCTTTTCGACCACGCTGACCGAGGCGCCCTGGGACCACACCCGCGTGGTCAACGCCCCCGCCGCGGAAATCGTCTCCACCCTCGGGACCACCGGCGAGGGCGACATCCTCGTCAACAGCAGCGCGAGCATCATCAAGCCGCTCCTCGCAGCAGACCTGCTGGACCGGCTCTACCTCATGATCGTCCCCGAGATCCTCGGAGGAGGCCAACGCCTCTTCGCCGACGGCCTCCCCACCACAAAGTGGACCCTCACCCACCAGGAAACCGGCCCCCTGGGCGAGATGGCCGTGGTCTACGACCGAGCCCGCTGAACCACACGCGATGGGCGGGACGCGCCCTCACGGCACGTCCCGCCCATCGCCTCACGCCTGCTACGACCTCAGGTCGTCGACCGACGTCTCCGCGCCCCCGGCCTCCGCTCGCTCGGCCGGGTCACCGGGTCGCCCGCGTCGAGTGCCGCCGTGCGGCGGCGGGTGCCGAAGTCGGCCAGGGCCTCCGCCAGCTTGTGGACCGACGGCTCGGGGGCCATGACGTCGACGCGCAGGCCGTGTTCCTCGGCCGTCTTCGCCGTCGCCGGGCCGATGCAGGCGATGACCGTCACGTTGTGCGGCTTGCCCGCGATGCCGACCAGGTTCCGCACCGTCGACGACGAGGTGAAGAGCACCGCGTCGAAGCCGCCGCCCTTGATCGCCTCGCGGGTCTCCGCCGGCGGCGGCGACGCGCGCACGGTCCGGTAGGCCGTGACGTCGTCCACCTCCCAGCCGAGCTCGATGAGGCCCGCGACCAGGGTCTCCGTGGCGATGTCGGCGCGTGGCAGGAAGACACGGTCGATCGGGTCGAAGACCGGGTCGTACGGAGGCCAGTCCTCCAGCAGACCCGCCGCCGACTGCTCACCGCTCGGCACCAGGTCCGGCTTCACACCGAAGGCGATCAGCGCGTTCGCCGTCTGCTCGCCCACTGCGGCGACCTTGATGCCGGCGAAGGCACGGGCGTCGAGGCCGTACTCCTCGAACTTCTCCCGGACCGCCTTCACCGCGTTGACCGAGGTGAACGCGATCCACTCGTAGCGGCCCGTCACCAGGCCCTTGACCGCCCGCTCCATCTGCTGCGGGGTGCGCGGGGGCTCCACCGCGATCGTGGGGACCTCGTGCGGCACCGCGCCGTAGGACCGCAGCTGGTCGGAGAGCGACGCCGCCTGCTCCTTCGTACGCGGCACGAGCACCTTCCAGCCGAACAGCGGCTTGGACTCGAACCACGACAGCTGGTCGCGACGGGCGGTGGCGCTGCGCTCGCCGACCACGGCTATGACCGGCCGGCCGCCGTCCGGGGACGGCAGCACCTTCGCCTGCTTCAGCGTCTGCGCGATCGTGCCGAGCG
This sequence comes from Streptomyces sp. NPDC031111, assembly GCF_055570675.1. Taxonomy (NCBI): domain Bacteria; kingdom Bacillati; phylum Actinomycetota; class Actinomycetes; order Kitasatosporales; family Streptomycetaceae; genus Streptomyces; species Streptomyces sp. NPDC031111. The sequence continues at coordinate 15,791 of NZ_JBVIGS010000002.1, read as the reverse complement.
TCGCCGTCCATGTGCGCTGCCGGGTCGTCGTACCGGCGACCGTCACCGTCATCGGGGTGTCGGGCTTGCGTCCGGCGGACACCAGTTCGCCCGCCGCGGCGGCCACGGAGTCGAGCGTGGTGGAGACGACGACCGTGCCGTCCGACGCCCCGACCTCCGTCCAGCACCGGTCGGACGCCGTACGGGCGTCGACGAACCGCACGTCCGCCCCCTCGGCGTCACGCAGCGGCACACCGGCGTACGCGGGCACACCGACGGCGGTCGCGATGCCCGGGACGACCTCGAACGGCACCCCGGCCGAGGCGCACGCCAGCATCTCCTCGGCGGCGTACGTGTCGAGCCCGGGATCACCGGACACCGCACGCACGACCCGCCTGCCGCCCCGCGCGGCCTCCATGACAAGATGTGCCGCATCCCGCATCGCGGTGGCACCGGCGGTTGTTGACGCGCCGTCAACGACCGTCAGCTGGGGCGTGCCCGTGCCCGGATCCGACGGATCGGCGTCCGTGTGCACTTCGGCCACGCCCTGCCTCGCGTGCGTGCGTACGACGTCGAGCACCTCGTGCTCGGCGACGAGAACGTCCGCGTTCGCCAGCGCCTCCACGGCGCGCAGGGTCAGCAGTCCCGGATCCCCGGGTCCGGCACCGAGGAAGGTGACGTGCCCGTGTTCCGGAGGGGCGGGAAGGGTGGTGGGGCTCACTGTGCTCGCTCCCCCATCAGACCGGCCGCGCCCTGCGCGAGCATCCCGGTGGCGAGTTCGCGACCGAGTGCCATCGCCGCCTCGTGCGTCTCGGGCACGGGACCGGTGGTGGACAGCTGCACCAGCGTCGAGCCGTCGGTCGTGCCGACGACGCCGCGCAGGCGCATTTCCTTGACAATCTGCCCGTCGGCCAGAAGGTCGGCCAGCGCGCCCACAGGGGCGGAGCAGCCGGCCTCCAGGGCGGCGAGCAGTGACCGCTCGGCCGTCACGGCGACCCGCGTGAACGGGTCGTCGAGCTCGGCGAGCGCGGCGGCGAGTTCCGCGTTGTCCGCGGTGCACTCGATCGCCAGTGCCCCCTGGCCGGGGGCGGGCAGAACCGTGTCGACCGACAGGAAGTCGGTCACCTCGTCACTGCGTCCGATCCGGTTCAGTCCGGCGGCGGCCAGCACCACGGCATCCAGGTCGCCCTTGGTGACGTACCCGATGCGGGTGTCGACGTTGCCCCGGATCGGGACCGTCTCGATGTCCATGCCGTGGCTGCGCGCGTACGCGTTCAGCTGCGCCATGCGGCGCGGTGAACCCGTGCCGATGCGGGCGCCGCGCGGCAGGTCGGTGAGCTTCAGCGCGTCCCGCGCGATGATCACGTCCCGGGGGTCCTCGCGCACCGGGACGGCGGCCAGGACCAGTTCGTCGGGCTGCGCGGTCGGCAGGTCCTTCAGCGAGTGCACCGCGAAGTCCACCTCGCCCCGTGCCAGCGCCTCGCGCAGCGCGGCGACGAACACGCCCGTGCCGCCGATCTGCGCGAGATGCTCGCGCGAGACATCGCCGTACGTGGTGATCTCGACGAGCTCGACGGGCCGTCCGGTCACCTGGCTCACGGCTTCCGCCACCTGCCCGGACTGGGCCATGGCGAGCTTGCTCCGCCTGGTCCCCAGCCTCAGTGCCTTCTCAGTCATGCCGGCCCTCGGTTCTTCCTTGCGTTCTTCTCGGTGCTTTCCTCGGCGCGGGAGACGGAGGCCACCGTCTCGGGGTCGAGGTCGAACAGGGTGCGCAGCGCGTCCGCGTACCCGGCTCCGCCGGGCTCGGCCGCGAGCTGCTTGACCCGTACCGTCGGCGCGTGCAGCAGCTTGTCGACCACCCGCCGCACGGTCTGGGTGATCTCCGCGCGGTGCTTGTCGTCCAGGCCGGGGAGCCGCCCCTCCAGGCGGGCCATCTCACCGGCCACCACATCGGCCGCCATGGTGCGCAGGGCGACGACGGTCGGCGTGATGTGCGCCGCCCGCTGTGCCGCCCCGAACGCGGCGACCTCGTCGGAGACGATACGCCGGACCTGGTCCACATCGGCAGCCATCGGAGCGTCCGCGGACGCCTCGGCGAGCGACTCGATGTCGACCAAGCGCACACCGGCGAGACGGTGCGCGGCCGCGTCGATGTCCCGCGGCATCGCCAGGTCCAGCAGGAACAGCACCGGCTCCGGGCGCGGCGGCTCGGCCACCGGCTCCGGACGGCGCCGCTCGGGGATCCGGCCGACGGCGGACGCGGTGGCGGCGAGCGCGCCGATCAGCTCGGCGTCGGCCTCGGGGCCGCTGCGGGCGGCCTCCCGGCGGTCGACCGTGCCGCCCGCGACCCATGCCGCGTGCTGCTCCAGCGTCGCCGCGTCCATCCCGGCGACGGCCGCCTCCCCCATCACGGAGAAACCGGGCTGTACGGCGGACAGGTCCAGCGGGCAGCCCTCCTCCGTACCCACGGAGGTGGGCGGCAGGGGAGCCGCCACGGCCGCGTCGTCGAGGTCGACGACGGGACGCCCGACGCCCTGCGGCTGTCCGACACGGCCCTCGGCACCCGCGGCGATCGTCTCGGCCGTCAGGACCAGTCCTGTCGCCCCGGTGCAGGAGACGACGACATCTGCACGTGTCAGCTCGACCGGCACCGATCCCATCGGGACCGCGCGGGCCAGCACGTCCGTGTCGTCGCCCTCCACCAGGATCTCCGCGAGACGCTCGGCACGCTCGGGCGTACGGTTGGCGATCGCGATCTCGGCGACACCGGCCCGCGCGAGCGTGGCCGCGGCCAGCGAGGACATCGAGCCGGCGCCTATGACCAGGGCCTTCTTGCCCCGGGCCCAGGTCTCCACGGGCGCGCCGACGGCCAGCTGCTCCAGACCGAACGTCACCAGGGACTGCCCGGCCCGGTCGATACCGGTCTCGGAGTGGGCCCGCTTGCCGACCCGCAGCGCCTGCTGGAACAGGTCGTTCAGCAGCCGCCCGGCGGTGTGCAGCTCCTGCGCGCGGGCGAGCGCGTCCTTGATCTGGCCGAGGATCTGGCCCTCGCCCACGACCATCGAGTCGAGGCCGCAGGCCACCGAGAACAGGTGGTGGACGGCCCGGTCCTCGTAGTGCACATAGAGATAAGGAGTGAGCTCCTCCAGGCCGACCCCGCTGTGCTGGGCGAGCAGCGTGGACAGCTCGGCGACACCGGCGTGGAACTTGTCCACGTCGGCGTACAGCTCGATGCGGTTGCAGGTGGCGAGGACCGCGCCCTCCGTGGCGGGTTCCGCGGCGACCGTGTCCTGGAGCAGCTTGGTCTGCGCGTCCACGCCCAGCGAGGCCCGCTCCAGCACGCTGACCGGCGCGCTGCGGTGGCTCAGTCCGACGACGAGGAGACTCATGCCGGCATCACGGCGGGTACGTCCCCGTCGGGCCCCTGGTCGGTGGCGGACTCCTGGCGGGTGGCGGCCGGGGCGGCCGTGGTCTCGGCCGTGGCCTCCTCGCCGGCCTTGCGCTGCTCGTGGAAGGCGAGGATCTGGAGCTCGATGGAGAGGTCCACCTTGCGCACGTCGACACCGTCGGGAACGGTCAGCACGGTCGGCGCGAAGTTCAGGATGGAGGTGACACCGGCGGCCACGAGACGGTCGCAGACCTGCTGGGCGGCGCCGGCGGGGGTCGCGATCACGCCGATCGACACGCCGTTGTCCTGGATGATCAACTCGAGCTCGTCGGTGTGCTGCACCGGGATCCCGGCGACGGGCTTCCCGGCCATCGCGGGGTCGGCGTCGATCAGCGCGGCGACCCGGAAACCTCGGGAGGCGAACCCGCCGTAGTTGGCGAGGGCGGCGCCGAGGTTACCGATTCCTACGATCACAACCGGCCAGTCCTGGGTCAGGCCGAGTTCGCGGGAGATCTGGTACACGAGATACTCGACGTCGTAGCCGACGCCCCTGGTCCCGTAGGAGCCCAGGTAGGAGAAGTCCTTGCGCAGCTTCGCGGAGTTGACCCCCGCGGCGGCCGCCAGCTCCTCCGAGGAAACCGTGGGCACCGAGCGCTCCGAGAGCGCGGTGAGGGCGCGGAGGTACAGCGGAAGCCTGGCGACGGTGGCCTCGGGAATCCCTCGGCTACGGGTCGCCGGTCGGTGAGTTCGGCCAGTTGCCACGGTGCTCCTGCGGGTAGAGCGGGGCTTCAGGCGGTCATACGTCCCCGGACCGCCCCGTCGAATGCAGGCTATGTCTTTGTGAACGCGTGCACAAAGATTGTGTCCGATTTGCCCGGCCAACGTGACCGGGGTCACGCGCCCCCGGCGCACTCGGGCGGAACCGGCGCACGAGCACCGCCGTTCCTTTTCTTCTGGGGGCAAAACCGCACACTCTCCTCTGTGAATCCCGCCCCCGAGACCAAGCCACCATCGATCCTAAGCGACTTTCCGGCCACTTTGGACTGGCCGGTCAGTCGGCGAGGGCCTTGCGGAGGCGGTCCTCGTTCACACGCCAGAAGGTGTGCTGGCGGCCGTCGACGAGGACGACGGGGATCTGCTCCCAGTACTGGTCGTGCAGCTCCGGGTCCTGGGTGATGTCCTTCCGCTCCCACGGGACGCCGAGCTCTCCGCACACCTTCTCCACCACCAGCTGCGCGTCGTCGCACAGATGGCAGCCGGGCTTGCGGACGAGGGTGACGAGCCGGTCCCGCGGGGCGGCCGGGGTGTTGCGGCGGAAGAGAGGGCTCATACCGGTCATTGTCGCGCGCGGTTCAACACCCCGGACACGCAGAGTTCACGGCGTCCGAACCTCTCGGCTCCGGAACCGCCGGGCGGACTGGCTATGCTCACGCCATGGCCGCTCTCGGATGGCTCACTCCCCGTAGGCGCTCCGCCACGGCGCGGAGCGTGTTGGCAGGCGAGGCCTCGGCGGAGGCAGCACGCAAGTCCACCCAGGAAGTTTCCGAACGCGAACCGGAGTTCCCTGTCCCGGGGGACGAACGGGCCGCCGCGTTCTTCGACCTGGACAACACGGTGATGCAGGGCGCGGCCCTGTTCCACTTCGGGCGGGGCCTGTACAAGCGGAAGTTCTTCGACACGCGCGACCTCGCCCGGTTCGCCTGGCAGCAGGCGTGGTTCCGGCTGGCCGGGGTCGAGGACCCCGAGCACATGCAGGAGGCGCGCGACTCGGCGCTCTCCATCGTCCAGGGCCACCGCGTCTCCGAGCTCCAGTCCATCGGCGAGGAGATCTACGACGAGTACATGGCCGAGCGGATCTGGCCGGGGACCCGGGCACTGGCCCAGGCGCACCTCGACGCCGGGCAGCGGGTGTGGCTGGTCACGGCGGCACCGGTGGAGATCGCCCAGGTGATCGCCCGCCGGCTGGGGCTCACCGGGGCGCTCGGCACGGTCGCCGAGTCGGTCGACGGCGTGTACACGGGCAAACTGGTGGGCGAACCGCTGCACGGGCCCGCCAAGGCGGAGGCGGTACGCGCGCTGGCGCTGGCGGAGGAACTGGACCTCGGCCGCTGCGCCGCGTACAGCGACTCGCACAACGACATCCCGATGCTGTCGCTGGTGGGCCACCCCTACGCCATCAACCCGGACTCGAAGCTCCGCAAGCACGCCCGCCGCATGGACTGGCGCCTGCGCGACTACCGCACCGGCCGCAAGGCGGCCAAGGTCGGCATCCCCGCGGCGGCGGGCGTGGGCGCGGTGGCCGGCGGCACGGCAGCAGCCATCGCCCTCCACCGCAAACGCCGCTGACCCAAGCCCGCATCCGCCATAGCTGCGGGCAGTCACGCTCTCCCACTCAGCTGCTGGCAGTCGTGCCGCTGGGGCGGCACGGGTGGGCGCAGCGGCACCCCGCCAGCGCCGGGCAGCGCGACTCCCCCCCGGCCCGCACCAACACCGGCACCTCGCCGACGCCGGGCAGCGCAACCCCGCGGCACGACTGCCCGCAGCTGGACCCGCGTGAGCGTGGTCCGGGCGGTGGTCGCGCGCCCCGGCGCTCGCCGGGTGCCGCCTGCGCCCACCCGTGCCGCCCATGCGGCACGACTGCCCGCAGCGATGCGGACCAACCCCGGCCAATCCAACTGCCGTACCCCGCAACCCCCCTGTCCAGTCCTCTTGGCTGGACACGGCCACAACTCGCCCCACACCGACCCCGAATACGAACCATTTCGATCAACAATCGGTCACCACCCCACCCCTGATCGCCCATCAACCGGTTACGGAAGCGACGTAATCGATGATTTGAGCAACTCGGTGTAGCAGACCCTGCACGAAGCGTTATTCTCCTCAGACGCAATCCGGTACCCACCCATAACCACGACGGGTGAACGGCACCGCACTGCACGTGATGGAAGCTCTGCCTCTGGGAGTCCCGTGTACCCACACGTCGGGGTTGACGCCTCGGGCCTGGCTACGCTGCGCGCAACAGTCGCGACAGCCCGAGAGATGTTGCGCGGCATCGTCCCCCCCGCGCACGCGGTACCCGCACTCGCCCTACCCACTGCCACCACCCCCGCCGGCCCCTGCTACGCCCTCGCCGACGGCAGCGCCGCGGTCGGCAGACGAGGCCGCCACGCCACGACACCCGCCGGCACCACCAGGAGCGCGGCCAGAGGCGCGGCCGCCAGGACGACCACCGGCACCCCCACCGCCCGCCGCCCCGCCGCCGACAGCGACAGCGCCCGGATGATGGACCTCGTCGAGCGCGCCCAGGCGGGCGAGGCCGAGGCCTTCGGACGCCTCTACGACCAGTACAGCGACACCGTGTACCGGTACATCTACTACCGGGTCGGCGGCAAGGCGACCGCCGAGGACCTCACCAGCGAGACCTTCCTCCGGGCGCTGCGCCGCATCGGCACCTTCACCTGGCAGGGCCGCGACTTCGGCGCCTGGCTGGTGACCATCGCCCGCAACCTCGTCGCCGACCACTTCAAGTCCAGCCGCTTCCGCCTCGAGGTCACCACCGGGGAGATGCTCGACGCCAACGAGGTCGAGCGCTCCCCCGAGGATTCCGTTCTCGAGTCACTGTCCAACGCCGCCCTCCTCGATGCCGTACGACGACTCAACCCCCAACAGCAGGAGTGCGTCACGCTCCGGTTCCTCCAGGGTCTCTCCGTCGCCGAGACCGCCCGCGTGATGGGCAAGAACGAAGGCGCCATCAAGACCCTCCAGTACCGGGCCGTCCGCACCCTCGCCCGGCTCCTCCCGGAAGACGCCCGCTGACCGACGAGCCCGCCGACCGGAACACGCTCCGCGACAGTCAACTCACGGTACGTGAAACCCGGTTCGCTTCCTCATTCGGCGATCCGGCGTGCGTAACCCAAGTACCGCGCCACTCGTTGTGCGGGATACAGGCTCCCTGTGGTCACCCCCTGACCGGCTCCGATCACTCGATCGTGTGGCGCCGGTCAGGGCGGGGAACCCTCAGGACCCCCTGGGGAGTCGACCGTGATGACGAGAGGAGGTGCCGCCAGTGATCGCGAACGTATCGGCGCACCGGCGGGCGAACGCCTTCGCCCAGGCCCTGGAGGAACAGTCCGACCGGGGCACGGCGGCCGCGCAGTCCGAAGGTTCGGCACCGGCCCCGGCCGCCGCGGAGACCGGGCAGGCACAACTGCTCGCGCTGACCTCCGGCCTCGGCGCCCTGCCCAAACCGGAACTGGACCCCGAGGTCAAGGTCGTCCAGCGGGCCCAACTGGTGGCCGCGTTCGAGGCCATGCTCCAGGAGGGCACCGCGGCGGGCGGGGCGACGGACCAGGCCGTACCCGACCAGCGTGCACGCCGGGCCAAGGGCGCCCACCGGGCGACCCCCCTGGGCAAACTACGACCGCGATCGAGGCTGGCCAAAGGGCTCACCGCGGGCGGACTCACCGTCGGTGTCGCCGCCGGCGCCTTCGGCGGAGTCGCCGCCGCCAGCTCCGACGCCCTCCCTGGCGACTCGCTCTACGGACTCAAGCGCGGCATCGAGGACGTCAAACTCGGCCTCGCCGACGGAAACGACGAGCGCGGCCGGGTCTACCTCGACCACGCCTCCACCCGCCTCGGCGAAGCCCGCCGGCTGATGGAGCGGGGCCGCAGCGGCCCCCTCGACCACGAGTCCCTCGGTGAGATCCGCCGCGCCCTGTCCGGCATGCGGCACGACGCCTCCGAGGGTCACCGGCTGCTCCGCGAGGCCTATGAGCGCGATCCGGACTCCCTGGGCCCCATGCAGGCGCTCTCCTCCTTCTCCCAGGCGCACCGCGAGACCTGGGGCACCCTGCGCGACCGGCTGCCCGTGCAGCTGGGTGATGTGAGCGAGCAGGTCTCGTCGGTGTTCGACGCCATAGAGCAGGACGTGGCCCCGCTGGAGTCGCTGCTGCCCCAGCCGCCGACCGACGAGGGCGGCGACGGAGCCCAGCGGCGCGGCGCCGAGTCGACACCCGGCGACCCGTCCGGCACGGGCCCCTCGCAGTCCCCCGGAACGGGAGACGACGCCTCCGAGGAGGACGGCTCCAGCAGCACCGGACCGTCCGGTTCCGCCGAGGGCGACCGGGAGAGCGACGGCCTGCTCGGCGGGAACACCGGCGGCCTGCTCGACCCGCCCAAGGAGAGCGGCGCCATCACCACCCCGCCACCGCCCACGGGCGGCATCACCCCACCCCCCGCCCCCGATGTCACGATCCCCCCGCTCCTGCCCGGCCTCCTCCCGGGCCTGGGCATCGACAGCGAGGACGCGGAGTAGGAAGCGGTGGGGCCCCACACGCCGTGAGGGGCCCCACCGCCAGCCCTAGAAGAACACCGACCGCCGCTGCACCAGCAACTTGTAGAGCGTGTGCTGGATCTGCTCCCTGACCTGATCGGTCAGGTTGAACATCAGCATGGGGTCCTCCGCCGCCTCCGGCGGATAGCCGTCCGTCGGGATCGGCTCACCGAACTGGATCGTCCACTTCGTCGGCAGCGGGATCGCGCCCAGCGGACCGAGCCACGGAAACGTCGGCGTCAACGGGAAGTACGGGAATCCCAGCACCCGGGCCAGCGTCTTCGCGTTGCCGATCATCGGATAGATCTCCTCCGCCCCGACGATCGAGCACGGGACGATGGGAGCGCCCTGCCGCAGCGCGGTCGAGACGAAACCGCCACGCCCGAATCGCTGAAGCTTGTACCGCTCGCCGAAGGGCTTCCCGATGCCCTTGAACCCCTCCGGCATCACCCCCACCAGCTCACCCTGCGCGAGGAGGCGTTCGGCGTCCTCCGCGCACGCCAGCGTGTGCCCCAGCTTGCGGGCGAGCTCGTTGACCACGGGCAGCATGAACACCAGGTCCGCGGCGAGCAGCCGCAGATGACGGTCCGCCGGATGGTGGTCGTGCACGGCGACCTGCATCATCAGGCCGTCCACCGGCACCGTCCCGGAATGGTTGGCGACGATCAGCGCGCCGCCCTCCGACGGGATGTTCTCGATGCCCTTCACATCGACCCGGAAGTACTTCTCGTACATCGGGCGCAGCAGGGACATCAGGACCTGGTCGGTGAGTTCCTCGTCGTAGCCGAAGTCGTCGACCTCGTAGTCCCCGGTGAGCCGGCGGCGCAGAAAGGCCAGCCCGCTCGCGACCCGCTGCTCCAGTCCGCCGGGCCCGCCACCGGCGCCGTCACCGGCCTGCTCCTGGGGCTGCTCCTCTTCACCGGTCACCGGATCATCATCCCGCACGGATTCCATGCCCGGCAGCGGCTGGACCTCCCCCACCGCCGCGGACCGTCCGGCGCCCTGGCGCCGGCTTCCCCCTCCGCGCCGGCGCGCCGGGCGCTGCGCGGCGCCCCCACGGGAACGGTGGTCGTCGTCGAACGGAATGACCTTGGCGTCCGCCATGCTGCGCTCCTCAGTTGGCGCTCTGCGTCGGGGGGTGAGTGCTGCCCGGCAGGGGCAGCGCGGCGATCCGGTCGACGGCCCTCGCGAGCGTCTCCGGCGGAAGCAGCCCGGGACCGCGACCGCGGACGAAGTCCGCAAACGTTTCAGCAGTCGAGTACTTCGGGGTGAAGCCCAGCGTCTCCCGCATCTGGTCCGTCGCCACCACCCGCCCGTGCGTGAGCAACCGGATCTGCTCGGGCGAGAAGTCCGTCATCCCCAGCGTACGCACCAGCGAACCCGCCCAGGTGACCGCGGGAAGCAGCAACGGCACGGTCGGCCGGCCCAGTCGCCGCGAGCACTGGGAGAGCAGCAGAACGCCGTCACCGGCGATGTTGAAGGTGCCGCTGTTGAGCGTGGAACGCCTCGGTTCGTGCGAACCGATCCGCAGGACCTCGATGACGTCGTCCTCGTGCACGAACTGGAGCCGCGGGTCGTAGCCGAACACCGTCGGCAGCACCGGCAGCGCGAAGTACGAGGCGAGCGGACTGTCCGCGGCCGGGCCCAGGATGTTGGCGAACCTCAGCACGCACACGGCGACGTCCGGGCGGCGGCGCGCGAAGCCGCGCACATACCCCTCCACCTCCACCGTGTCCTTCGCGAAACCGCCGCTGGGCAGCGACTTGGGCGGGGTCGACTCGGTGAAGACCGCCGGGTCGCGGGGCGCGGAACCGTACACGTTCGTACTGGACTTGACGACCAGCCGTCTGACGCTCGGGGACTTCTGGCAGGCACCCAGCAGCTGCATGGTGCCGATGACGTTGGTCTCCTTCAGCGCGGCCCTGCTGCCGCTGCCGAGCGGCGTGCCCGTGACGTCGAGGTGGACGACCGTGTCGGCGCCCGACTCGGCGAGCACCCGCGCGATGGTGGGGTGGCGGATGTCCGCCTGGACGAAGTCGGCGCCGCCCAGGTGGTGCTCGGGCGGGACCGCGTCCACGGCGACGACCCGGTCCACCTCGGGATCCCGCTGGATACGCCGGACGAAACGGCCCCCCAGCTGACGGGCCACCCCGGTCACGAGCACGACCTTTCCCAAGATCAGCGCCTTCCTCTCGCCCTGCTCCCGACGGCCAACCTACCGGGTCACCGTCGCTCTGTGATACCGCCCGGATACTTGAAGTGATGACAGTCCCGGGCGTCCGCGAGCCGCCCGTCGACGTGCGAATGACAGTGGCCCCCCACCGGACTGCGGTGGGGGGCCACTGGACACGCTTTCGCGCTGTCGCTTACTTCTTGTTGCGACGCTGGACGCGCGTGCGCTTGAGCAGCTTGCGGTGCTTCTTCTTGGCCATCCGCTTGCGCCGCTTCTTGATAACAGAGCCCACGACTACCCTCGCTCACTTCTCATCACTCGGTGTTTGGGCGCCATGGGCCCACACGACCTACGAGGGGCTAGCCTACCCGCCCGAGCGCTGAGGTCGTAATCGAGGTGACCGGGGAGGCCCACGAGTGCCCTGTACGGACCTCCCCGCCTCGCCGTCAGGCGGTTTCCACCCCCACATAGCTCTCGCGGAGGTACTCGTGAACCGCTTGCTCCGGGACGCGGAAGGACCGCCCCACCCGGATCGCGGGCAGATGACCACTGTGCACCAGCCGGTACACGGTCATCTTCGACACTCGCATCACCGAGGCGACTTCCGCCACGGTAAGGAACTGAACCTCGTTCAGAGGCCTCTCGCCAGCTGCAGCCATGACACACCTGAACCTTCCGCACTCGACGGCCACCGGCTTCCCCTTCCGGTGACTCTTCGTCGCTGCGTGCTCACTCCCCAATGTAGGGGCGGGTGATGCGAGTGGGGAAGAGGTGCAGCCATCGGCGACCTACTGTGACAGACACGCTCGATTGAGTACGTAGCGGGTCAACGGCAGGTAGTAATCGGACCGCACGCCGTCATCAAGTGGAACGACCAGGGAGACCGACCCCTCGGCCTCGCCGACGAACGGGGCGGGGTCGTTCACATCGGCCGGCCCGATGGCCTCGAACCCCAGCTGACCTGCCCCGCAGACCCAGCCGTGATCACCGATCACCAGTTCCGGAAGCGGCCCGCCGGCGTCGGCCGCCGCCGCGAGCGCGGTCCGAACCGGCAGCGGGGAGTGCGTGTGTGCGCCGGGCTCACAACCGGGGCGTTCACCGGCCGCACTCCGGACGAGCCCGACTCCCCGTACGTACTCGAGGTTGCCCGTGCGTAGACCGAACCGGGTCGTTATGTCGACACAGCGACCCTGCGCCGGGGTGAGAACGGTACATCCCGCCGCCGACAAGCCGTCTGCCAGAGCGGCGTAGAAACCGAGCAGCCGATGCGGGTGCCCGGTGCCCAGCAGCACCGGCACGCCACGCTCCGCGGCCACCGCCAGCCGCTCCGCGAAGCCGTCCAGGGCGGCGAGGGTCCGCTCGGGGTCGATCACCTCCTGTCCGGAGGTGTGCGCGGGATCGGCCGAGACCCCGCATCTCTCCGCCATCAGAGCGAGCAACTCCCGCTCACCCCATACCCATCCGGGGTCCAGCCCGATCAGCAGGCGCGGGTCCCCGGCGGCGAACAGCCGGTAACTCCGCAGACTCTCCTCCCGCGTGGTGCCCACGACACCGGCGAGCCGGGCAGCGAGGAGATGCGCACGGAGATCGGCGGTGGTCGGCACGGAAGCGATGGTGCGGCAAACGGGCGCGGTGTGCGGCCGGAACGGGCGAACACCGCACGGTCGGCGTAACGACCAGAATTCGCCGTCCGGGCTCAGGGCAGCAGCCCCCGCAGCGGGAACACCGCGCGCCGCGTCGCCAGGATCGCCTGGTCCAGCCGGTCCGCCGGGTCGTACCCCTCGTCCCACGCGGCCCAGGAGACCGGCCACCGCCCGTCCGTCATCCGCCGCGGCGCCGACTGCCGGGTCCGGGCGTAGACCTGCTGCCGCCAGCCCTCAGGGATCATCGTCGTGGGCTCCACCGGCCGCCCCGCCGCGATGCCCACCAGATGCGTCCAGGACCGCGGCACGACCTCCACCACCGCGTAACCACCACCGCCCAGCGCCACCCACCGCCCGTCGGCGTACTCGTGCGCCAGCTCGTGGCACGCCACCTGCACCGCCCGCTGCGCGTCCAGCGACACCGCCAGATGCGCCAGTGGATCCTCGAAGTGCGTGTCCGCCCCGTGCTGCGTCACCAGCACCTGCGGCCGGAAGTCCGCGATCAGCTCCGGTACGACCGAGTGGAACGCCCGCAGCCACCCCGCGTCCCCGGTGCCCGCCGGCAGGGCCACGTTGACCGCGCCGCCCTCGGCGCCGGCCGCGCCCGTCTCCTCCGGCCACCCGGTCTGCGGGAACAGCGTCCGCGGATGCTCGTGCAGCGAGACCGTCAGCACCCGCGGGTCCTCCCAGAACGCCGCCTGCACACCGTCACCGTGGTGCACGTCGACGTCGATGTACGCGACCCGCTCCGCCCCCAGCTCCAGCAGCCGCGCGATCGCCAGCGCGGCGTCGTTGTACACACAGAAACCTGAGGCCGCGCCCGGCATGGCATGGTGCAGCCCACCCGCGAAGTTCACCGCGTGCGCCGCCTCGCCGCGCCACACCGCCTCCGCCGCGCCCACCGACTGCCCCGCGATCAGCGCCGACACCTCGTGCATCCCGGCGAACGCGGGATCGTCGAGCGTCCCCAGCCCGTACGACTGGTCCGCCGTCTCCGGTTTCGCCGACGCGGCCCGCACCGCCTCGATGTAGTCCTCCCGGTGCACGAGCCGCAAGGTCGACTCCCCGGCCGCCTTCGCGGCGACCACCTCGACATCACGGTCGAGCCCGAGGGCACCGACCAGACCCCGGGTCAGCGCGAGCCGGACCGGGTCCATCGGATGGTCCCGGCCGAAGTCATAGCCCGTTACTGCCTCGTCCCACATCAGCTGTGCGCGCCCGCTCATGCCCGCCACCGTATCGGTCCGGTTGAGCCGCGAACGACCTGGCGTACACGAGCGTCACCAGCACCAACACCATCGGCACCAGCATGGCCCCGCGATAGCTCCAGACATCGCCGAGCGCCCCGACCAACGGCGAACCGATCAGGAAGCCCACGTAATTGAAGACATTGAGCCGCGCCACGGCCGCGTCCGCAGCACCCGCACTGCCGCTCTCGTACGCCCGCCGCCCCGCCGCCGCGAAGGTCTGCGGCACCAGCACACACAGTCCCAGCCCCAGCAGCGTGAACCCCAGCATCCCCACCCAGGCACCCGGCGCCCCTGCCACCACGGCGAACCCCACCGCCGCCACCAGCGCCCCCGCCCGCACCACCGCCACGGCCCCGAACCGCCGCACGCCGACGTCCCCGACCGCCCGACCCACCAGCGTGGTCACCATGTAGACGTTGTACGGAACGGTCGCCAGCTGCTCCGAACTCCCCAGCACGTCCTGGAGGTACTTCGCACTCCAATTGGAGACCGTCGAGTCCCCGATGTACGCCACCGTCATCACCAGACACAGCGGCAACAGCCACGCGAGGCCGCCCGCCGAAGCCTCTGCTTCGGTGCCCTCCACCGATGGCCGGCCGCCCCCGTCGACATACCACCGGCTCCCGACCAGCGCCGCGGGCAGCAGCACCAGCACCACCGGCAGATACGACACCCACAGCGCCAGCTCCCAGTGCGCCCCCACCCATGCGAGCGACGCCCCGACGATCCCGCCCAGGCTGTACGCGGCATGAAAACTCAGCATGATGCTGCGCCCGTACGCCCGCTGAAGACTCACCCCGAGCATGTTCATCGAGGCGTCCAACGCACCCACCGCGAGCCCGAACGCGGCCAGCGCCACCCCCAGCCCGGCCATGTGCTCGCCCACCCCGACACCCAGCAGGGCCAGGAGCACCACGGGCTGCGACCACCGCAGCACCCGGCTCGGCGGCACCCGCTTCACCAGCCGCTCCGTCGTGACACTTCCGATGCCGGCGAGGATCGGTACGGCGGCGAGGAAGACCGGCAGCAGCGCGTCGGAGACCCCGTACCGGTCCTGAATGGCCGGAATCCGCGTCACGAGCAGAGCGAAGGCGACGCCCTGCACGAGGAAGCTGAACGCCAGCGAGGCCCTGCCGCGCCGCAGCACATCGGTCATGGCGGCGAGCGTAGGCCGCGGGGGTACCGGTGGGTAGATCCGGTCAAGATGAGTTGTGCTCAGTTTCCGCTCAGGTTCCCGTCGAGCAGCTCGGCCAACTCCCGCATGTCGCCGAAGAGTCGCGCGGCCCCGGCCAGCTTCCCGGCCGGCGTCATCGCGGTGAACCCGTACACGTCCATCCCGGCCGCGACCGCCGCCTGAACACCCAGCGGGCTGTCCTCGACGACCACACACCGCTCGGGCGCCACCCCCATACGGTCCGCCGCGTACAGGAACAGATCCGGCGCCGGCTTGCCCCGCCCCACGTCCTGCGAACTGAAGATCCGCCCGTCGTCGAACCACCGGTCCAGCCCCGCCGCACGATGCCCCACCCGGATCCGCTCATGACTCCCGGACGACGCCACGCAGTACGGCACGCCGTCGGCAGCCAGCTTCTCCAGTACGTCCATGGCGCCGACCACCGGCTTCAGCTCCCGCTCGAACGCGGCGAAGACCCGGGCGTGGAACACGTCGTCGAAGTCCGCCGGCAACCGCTGCCCGGTCCGCTCCTCCACGAGATCGTGCACGCGATGCAAGGCGGAGCCCATGTAGTCACGAATGGAGTCGTCGTACGACGTCGGGTGGCCCAGCTCGGTGAGATAGGCCGCCAGAAGGCGGTTGGAGATCGGCTCACTGTCGACGAGAACACCGTCGTTGTCGAAGATGACGAGGTCATAGCGCATGCATCGACCCTAAACGCAGAAAACCCCGCACCGGAACGGTGCGGGGTTTTCATCAATATTTGTTCGGCGGCGTCCTACTCTCCCACAGGGTCCCCCCTGCAGTACCATCGGCGCTGTAAGGCTTAGCTTCCGGGTTCGGAATGTAACC